>JADBYT010000002.1:0-300000 GCA_020402865.1 Bacteroidota bacterium
AGCTGCGTTTTGGTTTGTCGCTGCCGTATGAAGATTTTCCGTAAGGCTTATCGTCGTTGAATTTGCGGCGCGGCTTTTCATCATCGCTGCCGTAGCTGCGTTTTGGTTTGTCGCTGCCGTATGAAGATTTTCCGTAAGGCTTATCGTCGTTGAATTTGCGGCGCGGTTTTTCCTCGTCGCTGCTGTAGCTGCGTTTTGGTTTGTCGCTGCCGTATGAAGATTTTCCGTAAGGCTTATCGTCGTTGAATTTGCGGCGCGGTTTTTCCTCGTCGTTGCCGTAGCTGCGACGTGGTTTATCATCACCACCAAAGCCGGAAGATGACTTGCGGAAAGGCTTGTCGGACTTGCCGAAGCGATCGCCGCCGGTTGATTTTGAGGATTTCCCGTAGGGCTTTTTACCCCCGGCAAATGATTTTCCGGAACCACCGGATGACGGCTTTCTGCCGAACGATTTTTTCATGAGATGTGAAATCTGGCTGCAAAGATACGCATTTAGGCCGGGAAATGGCGTGTATCGGGGGCGTTTGAGAGAGTGGATGTCAATCTGTTAATGATCGCGTAAGCATCAATTTGTCCGTTTTGCCTGATTCTGGATGGATGTAACAGGAGGATCCGCTTACTCTTCAATGCCCGCTGCTGCCAGTATTTCGGTCAATTATCAGCACCTCTTCTCGCGAAATATTCGAATACGCAAGCCATTTATCAAGTCCCTGATTATTGCAGCGGGTGAAAAATTCGTCGAAACTATCGGGGCAGTAGCTGGAATAGCCGTTAATTGTTTTCATACCCAGCGACTGTGCCGCAAGCATGGCATCGAGGTGCGTAATGTACGCGGCTTGCGATGTGTCTGTAACGGCCAGTATTTTTTTGCTACTGCTGTTTTGTTTCACAATTGTGTTGCGGAGTATTTCACGCCGTGCTGTGAGGTCTTTTTTCTGTGTGCGTGGAATGGATGTGGCGATGAACAGATTATCGGCAAAAACAAGCAGGAAGAGTGGCAGCACAAGAGCCGGGCGCAGGTTGCGCAGAAAATAGCCAAGCGCAACAACAAGCAGAAACAGCTCAACATGCATAAAACGCACGGGTACACGAATGCTGTTCATGCCCGGGAGTTTAAAGATGGCGGCGTAAAGCGAAATACCGTTGCCCCAATGGATATGCAGCAGTGCAATAAGAAAAATACAAAGCAGCAGTGCTTTTATTTCCGGTTTCACCTGCACACGTTTATAGCGCGTATATGCAAGATGAATGGGGGCTGCAAGCAGTGTAACGAAAAGAATAATGCCCGGAAAAAGATAGTGCAGCCAGTATTCGCCAAGTCCGCGTTGCATGGGCGCCGAAAGGAAATTCCAGGGCACACTGCTTTCGTGTGGCAGCAGGTACGAGCACAATGCAGGAAGATTGGGCGCAACTTCGCGGTACAGACGCAGCCCTACAGTTTTGCTCATTTCGTGGTAAGGCAGCAGCAGCAAGCCAATCAGTACCAGAAATGCAAGCGATGCGATGCCGGTAAACAGCAGCTGCTCTTTGCGGAAATAGAATTTCAGATGGTCAAATTTCTTTGCCATAAAAGCATACACAGCAATAAAAAGCAGACTGAAATAAAGCAGGTAAATTCCAGTGTACATGACAAGATACAATTGTGCGGCAATGGCAAAAAGATACAGCAGCAGATACTTGCGTGAGGGCGTACTGACCATGCGGAATGCGGCGTAAAAAGCAACCGGAACCATAAAGCGCACAATCATTTGCATGTAATTCAATTGTCCGATATTGAATATGCTGAAGGCAAATAACCACGCCAGCACTGCCGCCAGCAATACCGGTTGATTCCATTTCCGCAGCACGAGGTAGCAAATCCAGAAATTGAGCGTACAAACGGTAAGCCACCATAGCTGGTAAGCGGTTTCAATATCGAAGCCTGCAAAACGCCAAACCGAGTAAAGAGGCAAGGAGCCAAGCATATTGTCGGAAAGGGCAATTGAATTTTGAAACGGGTACATAAAGCCGGCGTTCCAGAACGATGTTTCCTTGCCACTGATCCATTGATGACCATGCTCGAGCAGGAAATTGATAAAGCGCGAATCGCCGAGATCGCCCGGAATGTACTCTAGTCCGAAGCCGAGTATGCGAAGGCAGAAATAAATCAGTCCGCTCAAAAACACCAGCGCAGGAAAACCCATTTCGTAAATGATCCGGAGTCGGTGAGATTGATTATTTTGCGCGTTCATTGATAAACCCAAAGAAACGAATATAAGTTGATCCGGCCAATCGGATCCTGGCTGAATCTATGTGGAAAAAACTGAAATCTGAAGTTCACGGCAGCGATGTGTTATTATTGTTGCTTTGGCTGCTGGCCCTGCTCCTTGTATCTCCGTTTGGTGAGTATCCGGTAAACGACGACTGGTCATATGCGAAAAACGTATATAACCTGACACAGCAAAACAAGTTTGTAGTTGACACATGGCCTGCCATGAATCTGGTTTCGCAAACCCTCTATGCTTCTGGCGTGGTGAGCGTATTCGGATTTTCTTTTGTTACGTTGCGTATGTCTGTGCTGGTGCTTGTTGTTATTGCTTCGTTAACACTTAAGCGCACAATTGAAGATGTATCGGGATGCAATAAGTGGTTTGCGCTGTTTGCGGTGGTCGTATTTTTCTTCAATCCGATGATGCTTGAGCTTTCATTCACCTACATGACCGACATGTTCTTTGTGTCGATGGTGATTTTTGCAATTCGTTTTCTGGTGCTTTATCTGCAACACCCAAAGCTGGTGTGGTATGTGTTGTTTGCGTTTTTTTGCGTGGTGGCCGTACTCAACCGGCAGCATGGTTTGTTTGTATCGTTGCTTTCGGCGAGTTTGTTTACAATAAATATGAAGTGGTGGAAAAAGCTGTTTCTCATTTTCCTTCCGCCTGTACTTGTATGGCTTGCCCATGATAAATACAGGCATTTTCTTACCGCCAATCATGTTCCGCATGGTATTAAGTATTCCGGCGATTTGCTCAATTACCTTAGCACAGCTCCCACAAGAAATCACTTCATTCATGCGGGCGATAGTTTAATTGTGCTTGGATTGCTTATGTTGCCGCTATTGCTGGTGTTGATTTTTTCAGGTGTACGGCCAAAGCTCAGGCATATATTATATAGTGTACCGGTTTTGCTTCTCATGGGTTATTTTATTTCGTGGGGATGGGATATTTATCCCTGCGGGAACATCAATCTTGTACTGGAGTGCGGCCCGCAAGTAGTAAAGACAGGGGAGATGCATCGTGCCGGAGGTTGGCTGGAAACCGTGCGCCTCATTCAGCTTGTGCTGGGCACTATTTCGGTGTTTCTGGCGGGGGTGTACGTCTTGTTCCGTAAAAGTGCATGTGCTTCGGCTGGTCGTTTTCTTCCGCTGGCATTGCTTGCCGTAGCGCTTACTTTTTACTTTTTTGTTGCTGTAAGTGATGCCTATTTTGACCGCTATTCTATTCCTTTAGCATTAATGCTGCTTCTGTTGCTCATTCCGCAGGAGCAATTCGTTTTTACTCGTAAGTCGGTTATCGTGGCGTTGCTTTCCGGCGTTTTTCTCTTCAGTATTTCGGTAATCGAAGTGCGTGACTATTTCGAATGGCAAAACACGAGATGGCGGGCATTAACGGCATTGCATGCTCAAGGAGTGACCGCCGCCGAAATTGATGGTGGATTTGAATACAACGGCTGGTATAAACCTATTGAGGGCTGGCCGGAAGGTGAAAAAAGCTGGTGGTGGGTAAAGGATGACGTATATATTGTAAGTTCACAGCGTTTCCCGAATTACGAGGTTAAAAAAACGTATGCCGTGCAACGCATATTACCCGTAAAGCACGATACGATTTTTGTATTACGGAGGAAATAATAGCACTTAAGTTTCTTAAAAATATAGTTAAGCTGGCATCGCTCCCTTAGTTCGCAATTATCAGCGAGCCTGTGGCAATTACTTTTTCACCCTGAGTAATCTGCATAAAATAAAGTCCATCCGCTAATCCGTCTCGTGTAAACAAAATCTCCTGTCCCGAAATATGCGGTATGTATTTTACTTTTTCCCCCTGCGCATTAAAGAGAAACAGGTTTGCATCACTGACTGCCGCTCCTAATCGTATTGTTGCAGAGGCGTTCAAGGGATTAGGATATACAATTACTTTGTTTTCTTCCGGCGGCGATTCCGGTAGCCCCGTTGCATAGTTATCAATTATATTTTTGAGTTGATAGAACACATGCTGACTGATCTTATAATGCCTGTAATGGGTACTGAAAATAAATACTCCAAACGAATAGTAATCTGTGTTGTCTGTGAAAAAAAGCGAACTGCCGCTCTGGCCCGGAATACCTTGTACCTGCGGCCCTGTTACACCTAAATTATCGGGTAGCAGATTGTTAATGTAGCCGTAGTTGTAATAAAGCGTATCGCCGTTATACACTTTTGTACTGTCGAACGGACTTACAACGCCGGGATAGCTTAATTTATGAAATACGCGTCCGTTAAAATAGCTTGTGTCGTTGTTGAATGCCATTCCGACCCAGCCGGTTTGCAGGCCGATTGGCTGTTTCAGTTGCAGCAGCGCAATATCATCCCATCCTGTATTTTCATAAAATGTTTTAAATAAATAGACCTTTTCAACAGCAGAAACAGGCATTGAGGGCTGAACGGTTCCGTTGTGAAAGGCCGGTGCAACCAGCATACTGTCGTAATCCCAGCTCTGACCGACAATGTTATAGGCACAATGCCCGGCGGTAAGTACAAAATCCTTGCTCACCATTATTCCAGAGCAACAGCCGGCCAGTACGCCGTTGTTGTAATAAAACAGACGTGTAGCGGTTCGTGCTGGATAATCGGTAGCATTGAAAAACAAATTGACGGGGGCTATATCGCTGAAATTGGTATTGGCAAACAGGTTTGCAACGGGCGGAGTTAAGCTTAACGGAACCTGATTGCCAAGTGTACCTGCAGACGAAGATGTGTTATCTGATGTGGTATTCGGATTGAATGCCACGGGAAGTATGGTGTCAATATTTTGTGTGTAGATGCTGTAAACGATAATTGTATCGGGCTGGGCCTGTACTTTGTTGAACAGCAGTGTAAAAAACGAAAGGGTGAGAAGTACGCAAACTGGTTTCACAGTGCAGCTGATTTTATGGGTGTGGAGTAAAAATTTCTGTGCTGACAGCCTCTAACGTGCATTATCGTTTTTTATTGTGCAGGCGCAGAATACTAATGATTAGGAGTTGGTTTTTTTCGCAGTAAGTTATGGTTGAAGTGTATGCAAAAGTGGTATAATTGCGTTGTTATGAAAACGTACGTTCTTGGAGACATTCACGGCGCATATCGTGCCATGAAACAAGTGCTTGAGCGGGCCGGATTTGATTATGAAAATGACCGGCTGATTCAAATAGGCGATGTGGTGGATGGCTGGCCCGATGCGGTGGCGTGTGTGGAGGAGCTGATGAAGGTGAAAAACCTGATTGCGATTCGCGGTAACCACGATTGCTGGCTTTACGACTGGCTGAAAACCGGGCGGTATGATACTTACTGGCCTGAGTTTGGAGGCGATGTAACGACGCGCGATTATTTACGCAAGGAGAAAGAAGACGATAAACGACACCTGCGCTTTTTCGAAAACCAGCGCGATTATTTTGTGGATGAGTGCAATCGTTTGTTTGTACACGCGGGCTACAATCCCTCAGAGCCATTGGCCGTTCAGCCTTCGTGGATGTTTTATGGCAGCCGCGATTATTTCTCGATGATGCTGAAATGTTACCGTAATGAAACAGGTGCGCCGGCTGATCTGAACGGATTCAGCGAAGTATTTATCGGCCACACGCAAACGCCGAAGTATGCGGGGCATACTGATCCGCTAAATTTATATCACCTCTGGAATGTTGATCAGGGGTGTAAAGCCGGGAATAAGCTTACACTTCTCAATGTGAACACCAAAGAATATTTCCAGTCGGATCTGGTTTTTACGCTTTACCCGGAAATTGCCTGATCCGGTTCAGGTTGTGTGTGTAAGTGTTTTTTATTTCACCAGAGGCTGAAATGCATCGGCAATATGCGTAATGCGGGCATCGGTTCCGGTGCCGAGGATACCCACCACGTCAAAACGCACTTCAAGATCAAGCCGGTGCTGGTCGAGATAAAGAGCGGCGGCACGGATGAGTTTCTTTTGTTTGGCGAGACTTACGAAGGTTTCGGGTTCGCCCCAGAAGGCTGAAGTTCGGGTTTTTACCTCCACAATTACCAGAAATTCCTTGTAACGGGCCACTACGTCAATTTCCAGATGAAGAAACTGCCAGTTGGTGCAGATAACCTCATAGCCCTGCTGCTGCAGGTAAATGGCGGCGAGCATTTCTCCCCTGTTTCCCGTTTCCTTCGTGCTCATTTCACGAAGTTAACTTCCGGAATACCCGTTTTGCAAATTATTTGTGTGATGTAAACAGATAAAATTCACTGCCGCGTTTTCGTAAATTCGTTACCTCAACACATCCACCTGCCATGATCCGGAATTCTCTTTTCATGCTATGCATGCTTACCGCCGCCTTTGCCGCCGGGCAAAGTTTCGAAGGGGTAATCGAATTCAAAAAACAATCGCTTACCGATACAGTCAACTACATGTATTCGGTAAAAGGCAGTATGGTGCGTATCGACGAGATCAATCCGCGCACACACCGCATTGACGGCAGTTTTTTGCTGAATCTGAAAGAAGGCAGTATGCTTTACCTCAACCACGAGCGTAAAACCTGGGGCCGTAGAGAAAAAACCGGAAAGCCAACCGTTCCGTCGGGCCTTAGTGTAAGCAGCACAAAGGAAACCAAAGCGCTTTTCGGCTACAGGTGCAATCAGCACATTGTAAAAAATCCGGCCGACAATTCATCCATTCACTATTATGTGTCGCCGGGGCGGTTTACTTTTTTTGTGCCGATGCTTGAACTGCTCAACCGCCGGGAAGATTTTTCGACGCATTATCTGGCGTTGCCTGTAAAAGACGGATCCTTTCCGTTTCTGGCGGTGAAATATGATGCGGCGGGGAAAGAGGTGGGGCGGCTGGAAGTGACGCGTATTGAAAAGAAAACAGTTTCGCTTTCGGTGTTTGATGTGCCGGCAGCGTATAAGGAATTTAAGTAAATGCCTGTTAACTGCGGCGAAATGCCGCCCAGCCGGTAACCAGCAGCGACACACCCAACAGGGCAGCTGCCACTGAAAATACGCGGCTGCCGAATTTTGAGCGGGTTATTTCAGGACTTTCGTCAAGTGCCGTAAGCAGCAACAGCGGCTTGTTCTTTTCTTTCAACGCAGCAGCCAGTGTGTTTGCCCGGTTACCGGTTTCAATTTCAAAATATTGCTGTGAGGCAGGGCTGTAATTTCGAAAACGGTTTTCCCAATCTGCCGGTGAGCTGCCGCTGCGGCGCGCTTTGCGGTCGGCCTCGTTGCTTTGCGTGAGTGAAAGCGCCACTGAAAAGCGGCTGTAGCCCGGCACGGTGGCGGGCATTACAAATACCGCTTCGTCGTAAACGTAGGTGCGTATCTTATCGTCGGTTTCGGTACTGCCGTTGAGCGTATTTACTTCACGCAGCAGTAAATCGGGGCGGGTTGAATAATTGCTCAGGTGCAGGCAAAGTGTTTTGCCCTCCGCTTTGCTGCCGGTGTACTGCTCAATATTCACAATTACGGCATTGAGACTGGCGGCATATTGCAGGTAATAGTTTACTCCAATTACAGCTATTGACAAGCCAAAGCAAATCTGTGCAGCCAGTAATGCTGTTTTAATTTCCGGCTTGGAAGGGAGTTGGCCTGCAATGAAACGCGTGAGCCGGTAATTGAGCCATAAAAACAACATAACTACACTCACACTCAGTATTATGGCCGAGAGGTAATAGTGCTGCTGTACAAAAGCCAGCGAGCAGGAATAATAGAAAAAAAGAATGCTGGCCAGCGACAGCAGCAGGGCGGTTAATCCGGTTACGAGCAGGCGGGTGAGATGCAGGGCGAAATTCATGGCAGTGTTGATCGTTGCAAATATTACTCAGATTGTATGACGTGGCAAGTGAATTAAGCCCGCGAAATTTTGAAAATCAGACAAAAATCTAATCCCCGGCTAATCATTTAGACCGACAAATTACTCAAATGGACCTGCCAATTAAACAGGTTGCACTACATTTGCGCGATTATTACTGTCCGGCAAAACGCCCCCTTCGCCGTACCCCGAATCAAAACTTTTTAGGATGAAAAAATTCTTACTCCTGCTCTTGTTATGTGTGGCCGGATTTGCAACCCGTGTGAATGCGCAAACCGTAACAGTAACCTCTCCCAACGGCAGCGAAATATGGCCGGCCTGCGCTCAGCGTACCATTTCGTGGACTGCTACCGGCACATCGGGGTTTTACAATGTGGATTATTCTACAAACAACGGCGTAACATGGGCTTCAATAGCCACCTTTCTCAACGCCACCAGCTTAAACTGGACCGTACCCAACGTACAGTCAACCACCTGCCTGATCCGTGTGTATGACAGTTACAACAACACGGTGGTTGACCAGAGCAACGCCGTATTTACCATTAATGCGGCCGTTCGTGTAACTGCACCCAACGGTGGCGAAAGCTGGCAGGTGGGTAACCCCGCCACGCAGCAGATTACCTGGGTGGCCAGCGGAACCAGCTCGTTTGTAACCATTGAGTATTCCATTGATGCCGGTAACTCGTGGACCGTAATCAGCAATTCGGTTTCGGCCACCAGCGGCAGCTATACGTGGACAATTCCCAATACACCCAGTTCGCAGTGTCTGGTGCGTGTGCGCGATAACAATACGCCCTGCATGGCCGATGTGAGTGACAACCTCTTTACCATCGTGGCCCCCACGCCTCAAATTACCGTAACCAGCCCAAACACGGCTGTTACGTGGTACGTGGGTTATTCAAACACCATTCAATGGACAAGCCAGTATGTCACCAACCCGTTTGTCGCCATTGATTATTCAACTGACGGAGGAACAACATGGACGGTAATTACCACCTCCACCAACAACAGCGGCTCCTACAACTGGACCGTGCCCAACACCCCCAGCAGCCAGGCCCGTGTGCGTGTGAAGGATGCAGCGAACCCCTCAACCTTCGATATCAGCAACGTAAACTTTACCATTGCCGTGCCGGTGCCCACCATCAATATAAGCACACCCAACGGCGGTGAAACATGGAGCACCTGTCTCAGCTACAACATTAACTGGACCAACACATTTGTTACCGGCAACTACAACATTGAATACTCGCTCAACAACGGCGGAAGCTGGTCAACCATAGTAAACAACGTATCCGGGTCTGGCTATATCTGGCAGGTGCCCAATACCATTGCCACCAGTTCGCAGTGCCTGATCCGCGTATCATCGGCCAGCAACCCTTCGGTATTTGATGTGAGCAATGCCACCTTTACCATTAATCAGGTGCAGTATGTGGCCATTACATCGCCCAACGGCGGAGAAAGCTGGCAGATTGGAAACCCCGCCACCCGCGCCATTACCTGGGCATGGTCTGGCACCACGAACACGTTCCGCATTGAATATTCGACAGATAACGGGGCTACATGGAATATAATTATGTCGTCGGTAACGGTATCAAGCAGTCCGGCAAGCTTTACATGGACACTGCCCAACACGCCTGCCGCATTGTGTCTGGTGCGGGTGAGTGATGCCAACAACCTCTGCCGTTCAGACGTGAGCGACAATCCGTTTTCGCTGCTTGCACCTACGCCGGTAATTACCGTTACCAATCCAAACACAGCTACCACGTTCTTTGTGGGAAGTTCATACAGCATTACCTGGACCAGCCAGTATGTAACTAACCCGTTTGTGGGAATTGATTATTCGACCGACAACGGAACTACCTGGAGTGTAGTCACCTCCTCCACCAACAACAATGGTTCGTTTACCTGGACCGTACCCAACACACCCAGCACACAATGTCTGGTACGTGTGAAAGATGCAGCCAACCCCACCACCATTTTTGATGTAAGCAATGTGAATTTCACCATTGCCGTGCCGGTATCGGTAATTACTGTAACCTCGCCAAACGGAGGTGAAACCTGGAACAGTTGCTCCAATTACAATATCTCGTGGACATCAAGCAACGTAACCGGCAACTTCCGTTTGGAATATTCGGCCGATGGTGGTTCAACGTGGACATTGATTACCACTGTGTCAGCAAGCCCTTTCAGCTGGCAGGTACCCAACAATATTCCAACCAGCACGCAATGCCTTATCCGCGTATCGTCTGTAAGCAATCCAGCCATTACAGACATCAGCAACGCAAGTTTCACAATCAACCAGATCCAGTTTATTGCCATTACATCGCCCAATGGCGGTGAGGTTTGGCAGGTGGGGAACCCCGCTACACGCACCATTTCGTGGGCCTACAGCGGAACCACTACACTTTTTACACTCGATTACTCGACTGACAACGGGGTAACATGGAACAGTATTACCACTGCCACGTTCTCCAGCAGCCCGGCCAACTATACCTGGACGATCCCCAACGCACCCAGTACACAGTGTCTGGTGCGGGTGCGCGATGCCAACAACACCTGCCGCGCCGATCAGAGCGATGCAATCTTCACCATTCAGCCGCCTACGCCTACTATTACGGTTACCTCGCCCAACACGGCCGTAACATGGTTTATCGGGCAGAATTACTCCATAAGCTGGAGCAGTCAGTTTGTAACAGATCCGTTTGTAGCCATCGATTATTCAATCGACAGCGGGGCAACGTGGATAAATATTATTTCGGCGGTGAATATTGGTGCAGGTTCTTATTCGTGGACTGTACCCAACACACCCAGCACGGCAGCTTATGTACGGGTAAGAAGCACTGCTAACCCGACTACTATTTTTGATGTTAGTAATATCGACTTCACGATTGCCACACCGGTTCCCTCAATTACACTTCTTTCACCAAACGGTGGCGAGTCGTGGAACAGTTGTGTCAATTACAGTATAAGCTGGACCAGTCAGTTTGTAACGGGTAATTTCCGTCTCGAATATTCGGACGATAACGGTTCTTCGTGGAACACGATTACTACAGTATCATCGGGCCCGTTTAGCTGGCAGGTACCTAACAATATTCCTACCAGCACGCAGTGTCTTATTCGTGTTGTATCGGTAAACAACCCTGCTGTGCTGGATGCCAGCAATGCAGTATTTACCATTAACCAGATTCCCTATATAGCACTCAACTCACCCAATGGCGGCGAAGTGTGGCAGGTGGGCAATCCCAACTCACAGGTTATTACCTGGGCTTACAGCGGAACAACTACGCTGTTTACAATTGACTATTCAACAGATAACGGTGTTACGTGGAGTACAATCATTACCACCAACTTCAATACAAGTCCGGCCAGCTACACCTGGACTATTCCAAACACACCAAGCACACAGTGTCTGGTGCGTGTGCGCGATGCCAACGCCACCTGCCGTGCCGATCAGAGCAACAACGTATTTACCATACAGGCTCCCACGCCAACCATTACGGTTACATCGCCCAATACGGCGGTAACTTGGTATGTGGGGCAAACCTATTCTATTTCATGGAGCAGCCAGTTTGTAACCGATCCGTTTGTGTCGGTTGAGTATTCGACAGACAATGGCTCTACATGGGCCACCATTGTATCAAGTGTAAATACTTCTACAGGCAGCTGGAGCTGGACTGTGCCCAACACGCCCAGCACCACTGCGCTTGTACGTGTGCGAAGCACAATCAATCCGACAACCATTTTTGATGTAAGCAACGTTACATTTACCATAGCGCCGCCAATATCTACCATTACACTCACCTCGCCAAACGGTGGCGAAAACTGGAATACTTGTGTGAACTATGGTATTTCATGGACAAGCCAGTTTGTAACAGGTAACTTCCGCATCGACTATTCTACCGATAACGGGTTGACATGGACAACCATAGTAACCGTAACAGGCAGCCCCTACACGTGGCAGCCACCCGGAACAATAGCTACCAGTTCGCAATGCCTTGTTCGTGTGGTATCGGTTAGCAATCCGGCTGTGCTTGATGTAAGCAATGCGGTGTTTACGATTAACCAGGTACCTTATGTGGCCATCACGTCGCCTAACGGTGGCGAAAACTGGCAGGTGGGTAACCCCAACACGCAAACCATTACCTGGGCCTACAGCGGCACTACTACGTTGTTTACCATTGACTATTCAACGGATAATGGTGTAACATGGTCAAGCATCATCACCACAACCTTCTCGTCGAGCCCGGCCAGCTACACCTGGACCATTCCTAACACACCCAGCACACAATGTCTGGTGCGTGTGCGCGATGCCAATGCCACCTGCCGCGGCGACCAGAGCAATGCGGTATTTACCATACAACCGCCTACGCCTACCATTACGGTTACATCGCCAAACACTGCGGTAACGTGGTTTATCGGCCAGTCTTATTCCATCAACTGGTCATCGCTTTATGTAACCGATCCGTTTGTGTCAATTGATTATTCAACTGACAACGGCTCAACCTGGACAACACTTTTATCAAGCATTAATACCTCTACAGGAAGCTGGAGCTGGACCATTCCGAATACTCCAAGCACAACAGCACTTGTACGTGTAAAAAGCACTCTCAATCCGGCAACCATTTTTGATATAAGCAATGTAAACTTTACCATTGCTACGCCTGTGCCGGCCATTACACTTACAAGCCCTAACGGAGGTGAATTATGGAACAGTTGTGTGGCGTATAGTATTTCGTGGAGCAGCCAGTTTGTAACGGGTAATTTCAGGCTTGAGTATTCTGCCGATAACGGTGCCACCTGGACAACCATAACCACGGTTACGGCAAGTCCGTTTAGCTGGACAGTGCCCAACAACATTCCCACCAGTTCGCAATGTCTTGTACGTGTGGTATCGGTAAACAACCCCACGGTGCTGGATGCCAGCAACAATGTATTTACCATAAATCAGGTACCCTACATAGCCATTACTTCGCCCAACGGCGGCGAAATATGGCAGGTGGGCAGTCCGGCCACACGCACTATTTCGTGGGCTTACAGCGGTACTACAACGTTGTTTAATATAGAATATTCAACAGACAACGGCGCTTCGTGGACAAGCATTACTACTGCCAATTTCTCGACGAGCCCGGCCAACTTCACCTGGACAGTGCCCAACACACCCAGCGCGCAATGTCTGGTGCGTGTGCGCGATGCCAACGCCACCTGCCGCAGCGATGTGAGTGATGCGGTATTTACCATTCAGGCACCGGCGCCGGTAATTACGGTTACTTCGCCAAATACGAGTGTGCTTTGGGGTGTGGGCGGTGTATATGCCATTAACTGGACAAGCCAGTTTGTAACCTCGCCGTTTGTAGCCATTGACTATTCAACCGATGGCGGGGCTACTTGGACAAACATTGTATCGGCCGTAAACACTACTGCCGGCACATACAACTGGACTGTGCCCAACACCCTGAGCAACCAGTGCCGTGTACGTGTGCGTGATAACACAAGCCCTGCAGTAAACGATATCAGCAACGTAAACTTCAGTATTGTACCTGCCATTACGGTTACCTCGCCAAACGGCGGTGAGAACTGGGGCGGATGTACGGTGTCGAGTGTAACGTGGACAGCCTACGGTACATCGGGCAGTTTCCGTATTGAGTATTCGCTTGATAACGGACAGAACTGGGTAACCGTAATTTCTTCGTTTGCTGCAAGCGGACCCAACTGCACCTATTCCTGGACCATTCCGCACGTAAACTCGGCAATTTGTCTGGTGCGTGTGAGTGATGCTGCTGTGCCTACCAAAATGGACATCAGCAACAACGTGTTTACCATGTTCCCGGCCATCATTGTTACCAACCCGTCGAACAACGTGGCGGTATTTGCCGGACAAACACTGAACATTGCATGGACATCAAACGGTGTTTCCAACTTCTACAATATTGATTACTCGATAAACGGCGGTTCAAGCTGGATTTCGATTGTGTTCAATACACTCATTACCACCAACACCTTTGCATGGACAGTGCCCGCCACACTTTCTACCAACTGTCTGGTACGCGTAACCGACAACCAGAATACCTGTAAGCAAGATATCAGCGACGGTACATTCGCCATTTCTTCGTCAACCGCCAACGTGGTAATTACAGCGCCCAACGGCGGCGAGAACTGGGTGGCGTGCAGCCAGCAAACCATACAGTGGAGTGCACAGGGCACATCAGGAGTATATAATATCGAGTATTCGGTAAACGGTGGCAGTTCGTGGCTGCCGGTAGCCACCAGCTTCTCCTCGCCCGGTCCCAACTGCTCGTTTACCTGGACAGTGCCCAACAACTTATCCAGCAACTGCCTGATACGCGTGACTGATGCGGCAAACAACACCCGCACCGACCAGAGCAACGCCATATTTACAATTTCGGCCTTTGCTGTTTCGGCCACGGCTTCGTCGGCATCGGTTTGTGCCGGTGCTTCCACCACGCTTACAGCCACGGGAGCGGCCAGCTATACCTGGCAGCCGGGCAACCTGAGCGGCAACACTATTTCGGTTACACCCGGCGGTACCACAACTTATACGGTAACGGGCACATCGGGCGCATGTTCGGCGGTGGCTACGGTAACGGTAACGGTGTTGCCTTTGCCCACGGTAACGGCTTCGGCTTCATCCACCACCATTTGCCAGTCGGGCTCGGTTACGCTTAATGCTACGGGCGCCACCAGCTACCTCTGGTCGCCGGGCGGAAGTCTGAACATTTCAAACATTCAGTCGCCCACGGCATCGCCCACAGCTACTACTACTTATACCGTAACCGGTACCAACAGCAATGGTTGCTCTAACACCGGCACAGTAACCGTAACAGTAATTGCCGCAGGATCAGTATCGCTTACGGCATCGCAAAACAACATTTGCCCGGGCACCAACGTAACGCTTACCGCATCGGGCGCAAGTACCTACAACTGGCAGCCGGGCAATACATCGGGAGCTACACTCAGCGTGGCGCCTACGGCTACTACCACCTACACGGTAACCGGCACATCGGGTTCGTGCTCAAGCTCATCAACCATTACCATCACAGTAACCACTCCGCCGGCGGTGAGCGTTTCTGCATCAGCAGCAAACATTTGCTCGGGCAACAGCACTACGCTAACGGCCAGCGGCGCAGCCACCTATGCGTGGACACCCGGCAACCTCACCGGCGCATCAGTGAGTGTGAGTCCTGCTGTAACAACTACCTACACCGTAATCGGTTCAAACGGAAGCTGCAACGATACTGATTTTGTAACCATCACTGTTGCTCCCTCGCCGGCTGTTTCGCTTAGCGGCAACACCACAGTTTGCGCGGGCAGCAGTACTACACTCACTGCTACGGGAGCTACCTCGTATCTCTGGCAGCCGGGCAACCTCAGTGGCAGCAGTGTAACGGTAACACCGTTGGCCACCACTACCTACACCATTACCGGCACTACCGGAAGCTGCACAGCTACGCAAACAATTACAGTAACAGTTAATCCGCTGCCCGCAGTGGCCGCATCGGCATCGCAAACCATTTGCACGGGTGCTACCACTACTGTTTCGGCCACAGGCGCAGTAACCTACAACTGGATGCCCGGCAACCTCAGCGGCGCATCAGTTGCTGTTACACCGGCATCAACTACTACCTATACGGTTACCGGTACCGGCAGCAATGGTTGCACCGCCACATCAACCACCACAATTACCGTTATCAATCCGCCCACCGTTACAGTGAGTGGTAATACTACACTTTGCGCCGGCAGCACCACTACGCTTACGGCCAACGGCGCGGTAACCTATACCTGGCAGCCGGGCAACTTAACCGGAGCCAGTGTAACAGTTACACCTTCATCAACCACTACCTACACCATAACCGGCACCACCGGAAGCTGCAGCGCCACGCAAACAGTAACCGTAACCGTGAATGCGGCGCCTGTAGTTGCGGCTACTGCTTCGCAAACGGTGGCCTGCACGGGTTCGCCGGTAACGTTAACCGCTACCGGCGCGGCTACCTACACGTGGCAGCCCGGCAACCTGAGCGGCAGCAGTGTAAGTGTATCACCGGTTTCGGCTACTACTTATACTGTAACCGGTACAGCGGCCAGCGGCTGTGCGGCTACGGCTACTGTGGCGCTCAGTGTACAAACTACGCCTACCGTTTCGGTAACGGGCAATAGTGTAATCTGCAGCGGTGGATCAACCACATTAACGGCTACCGGTGCGGCAAGTTATGTGTGGCAGCCGGGCAACTTCCCCGGAAGTTCGGTAACTGTATCGCCTGCATCGGCCACTACTTACACGGTAACCGGCAGTAACGGCATCTGTACATCCACACAAACCTTTGCCGTAACCATTGCGCCCACACCCACGGTAACAGCCACCGCGTCACAAAGTACGGTGTGCAGCGGCAGTCCTGTAACACTTACGGCTAACGGCGCTGCTTCATATACCTGGATGCCCGGCAACTTAACCGGCGCTTCGGTTAGTGTAACACCTGCAACCACTACAACATACACAGTAACTGGCGTAAACGGCAGCTGCTCGTCCACAGCTACGGTAGCTGTAACCGTGTCGCCTGCTTCGCCGGTAACGGTGAGCGGAGCAACCTCTGTTTGCGCCGGCAGCAGCACCACGCTCACCGCATCGGGTGCGGCAAGTTATGTGTGGATGCCGGGTAACCTTACCACTGCATCGGTTACACTTACACCTTCATCAACCACTACCTACACGGTTACCGGCACTTCGGTGAACGGATGTACAGCCACACAAACCGTGCTTGTAACCGTGCAGCCGATTCCGGTAGTTACGGCTACGGGGCCTGCGTCGGTGTGTGCGGGTTCGCCGGTTACGTTTACGGCTTCGGGTGCAACTTCATACACCTGGCAGCCCGGCAACTTCCCCGGAAATACATTAACTGTAACACCACTTTCAAACAGCACCTACACCGTTACCGGTGTGAGCGCCGGATGCAGCAACACAGCCACAGTGGCTGTAACAGTTGCACCCACGCCCACAGTTACAGCCACCGCTTCGTCGTCGTCAGTTTGTCCGGGCGGAACAGTAACACTTACTGCATCGGGTGCAAGTTCATACATCTGGATGCCGGGCAACCTCAGCGGAAGCAGTGTGGTGGTTACGCCTTCAGTTACTACCACATATACGGTAACGGGTGTTGACGGAAGCTGCCAAACTTCTGCAACGGTTAGCATAACGGTAAATCCGGTAGCGCCTGTAACAGTTAGCGGCTCATCAAGCGTGTGTGCCGGAAGCGCGGTTACACTCACAGCAACCGGTGCAGCAAGCTATACGTGGCAACCGGGTAATTTAACCGGCAGCAGCATTTCAACCATTCCTTCAACCAACACCACATACACTGTAACCGGACTCACCGCAGCGGGTTGTACTACCACAGGCACATTTGCGGTAACGGTATTGAGCGTTCCCGCAGTAACAGTAGCCGGACCGGCCTCTGTATGTTCGGGTAGTCCGGCCACACTTACGGCTTTGGGAGCAAGTTCATACACCTGGCAGCCGGGCAACTTTACCGGAAGCAGTGTAACAGTAGCACCGCTTGTTACTACCACCTACACAGTTGCAGGAACAAACGGCACATGCAGCGATACGTTATTGTATGTACTCACTGTTTCATCATCGCCGGTAGTTACGGCAGTGGCGGCACAATCGTCGGTATGTACGGGTGGTTCTACCACGCTTACAGCCAGCGGCGCCGCAGCTTATACCTGGATGCCGGGCAACCTGAGCGGAAGCAGCATTACGGTTACGCCTTCGGCCACCACTACTTACACGGTAACGGGTATAAATGGCAGCTGCAGCGCAACGGCTACAGTTACTGTTACCGTAAACTCATCGTTGCCGTTGTTTGCATCGGCTGCGCAGAGCAGTGTGTGCGCGGGAAGCAGCACCACGCTTACGGCCACAGGTGCCAGCTCATACACCTGGCAGCCGGGCAACCTGAGCGGCAGCAGCATTAATGTAACGCCGGCAGCAACAACTACTTATACCGTAACTGGCATAAGCGGTACCTGTTCGGGCACGCAAACGGTAACAGTAACAACCAATGCAGCGCCCAGCGTGGTGGTGCTTGGTGGCGGCAGTGTGTGTGCGGGCGGTTCGGCCACGCTTACGGCCAGCGGCGCGGCAAGTTATGTGTGGCAGCCGGGCAACCTGAGTGGCAGCAGCGTAACCGTTGCCCCCACGGTAAATACTACTTACACGGTAACAGGCACCGGCAGCAATGGTTGTACAAATACAGTTACTGTTTCGGTGAATGTGAATGCTGTGCCGGTAATTACAATTACGGGCGATGGTGTGATATGTGCTGGAAGCAGTTCGCAGCTTACTGCTTCGGGAGCAGCTAGCTATACGTGGATGCCCGGTAATTTGAGCGGGGCTTCAGTTTCTGTATCACCTGCAGTGAATACCACATACACGGTAACCGGTGTCGATTCGCTTGGCTGTTCGGCTACGGCGGTACAGTCTATTTTGGTAACACCATTGCCGGTAGTGCTGTTGAGCGGCAACACGCAGATCTGTTCGGGCGGAACTACGCAGCTGTTTGCTACAGGGGCTGCAAGTTATTTGTGGATGCCGGGCAACCTGAGTGACAGCAGCGTTACCGTGAATCCTGCAGCAACGACCACATACACGGTAACCGGCACTACGGGCAACTGTTCGTCCACCTCAACCATAACGGTAACGGTGAGTCCGTCGCCTGTAGTAACGGCTTCGGCGCTGCAAAGTGTTGTGTGTGCGGGCGGCTCAACTACGCTTAGTGCATCGGGGGCCTCGTCGTACATCTGGCAGCCGGGCAACCTGACGGGTGCTGTGGTGGCGGTATCGCCTCAGGCTACTACAACTTACACCGTAACCGGCATAAGCGGCAACTGCAGCAGTACGGCTACTGTGCTGGTGACAGTATTGCCTGCACCGGCGTTGTTTGTGCAGCCTCAACCGCTCAGCATTTGTCAGGGAACCACAGCCACACTGGTGGCAGGTGGTGCGGCAAATTACCTGTGGCAGCCGGGCAACGTAAGCAACGATTCGCTCGTTGTGGCACCCTCGGTAACCACTACATACACTGTAACTGCAACTGATGCAAACGGATGTACAGCCACTACTACAGCCACAGTAAACGTAGGCACTGCGCCGGTTGTAAGTGCATTTGCAAACAACACGGTTATTTGTGCCGGCGATGCGGTTACACTCAATGCCGTAGGTGCTGATGTGTACAGCTGGATTCCGGGCAACCTCGGCGGTTCGTCTGTTTCATCCACACCTGCATCAACCACAACCTATACGGTAACCGGCACCACCAGCAACGGCTGTTCATCAACCGACACCATTACCGTACAGGTGAACGCTTTGCCCGCGGTAAGTTTTGCCCTGAGTAGCGACACTGTGTGCAGCGGCGAGGCTCCGTTTGCCCTCGGCGGTGGTATTCCGGCCGGCGGCACATACAGCGGTCAGGGTGTGGTGGCCGGGCAGTTTGACCCCATGAATTCGGGCACCGGACTTATCCAGATCACCTATTCATATACTGATCCGGTAACCGGCTGTGCCAACACCGCTACTGATCTGATGTATGTGGATCCGTGTGCGGGTGTGAATGAAAGCACAGGTAATACCGTTTCGTTTACACTGTATCCGAACCCGGCCGATGACAGGGTAACGCTGGTGTACAGCATGTGGAGCGGGCCTGTATCGGTGATTATGTACAATTCACTCGGCCAGCAGGTGAGCAGTGTTCAGCTTACCGGCGTACAAACCGACATCAGTTTGCGCGATTTGCCGGTTGGTGTGTATCACCTCACACTGATTACATCCGAAGGAACCACCACACAGAAAGTAATTAAACAATAACATTGTTTTTTAACCTAACGAAAAGCGCCGGAACAACTCCGGCGCTTTTCGTTTTTTAGCAGGTAAAGAGTTTAATATACGCCCTGTTCGAGCAGCGTAAATACGGTTTGGCCGGGTTCAAGCCACACGGCTTTAATGCCGGTGCGGGCTGCACCGGTTACATGTTGTTTAGAATCATCGATAAATAATGTTTCTTCGGCTTTCAGCCCGTGGTCGTTCATTACTTTGCGGAAGAATTCTTCGTCGGGTTTTCGCATACCCATGCGGCAGGAGTAATACCATTGATCAAAGTAATTGCTGAAATCGGGGAACCCGAAGGTTTGCTGCAGGTAATCTGAGAATGCGCTAACATGAATTTCGTTGGTATTGCTGAGCAGGTAGAGTTTGTATTTTTTACGCAGGTTTTGCAGCAGTTCAAGACGTTCGGCAGGGAGGTTGAGCAGCATGGCATTCCATGCAGTGTCAATAGCATCATCGCTGGTATGCGGCGGCAGGTGTTTGCGGAGCTCGTTTCTGAATTGGGCCGGAGAAATATTGCCTTTGTCGAATTCGTCGAAAAACCCGGTTTGCCTGGCCTGAGTATAGAGTTCGTCGAAATTGTGCAGCCCCAATGCCCGGAAACTGCTTGCGGTAGCTTCAAAATCGAGGTTAAGCAGCACGCCGCCAAGGTCAAATATCAGATTACGAATCATAGGGCTGCTAAATTAATGCAAAACAAAATCAGTCGAAATTGGTTTCTTTGCATGGGAGAGATTATTCCTCAACACATTAAATGAACCGGCAGCCCTACTTTACGTGGATAAGTTTATTGCTTGCACCTGCTGCGTTAATGCTGGCGTTGGCGGGTGTGCCGGTTTATGTGTGTGCAATTCCGGCTTGTGCAGCGTATTTTATTACAGCCAAAGATTTTTCGCGTTTTACGGGCCCGTTGCAATCGTTTACCCTTATACTTTCGGCCATGGTGCTGGGTGTAGTGCTGGGCGAGAAGCGTATGCCGGGAATGGTATTGTTTAGTGCTTCCATGCTTTTTGCCGCGCTTGCCACTTACGGGCGCATGCTGTTTTTTAAGGTATTCAGGTATGTAAACAAGCTTTGGTTTGAGCCGTTGATGCTTGTGTTTTCACTGGCGTTATTTATGCCGGCAGCTTTGGAATCACAGCATGTTTATGTATGGATTTTTGCTGTTCCGGTGTGGTTGTTTGCACTGGTAATCATGCGGGGCATTCTTAAAGATGGTAAACAGCTGAAACCCGGACAGCCTAAAGCCTATCAGGTAGCGGTAAACAGTCAGGCGCCCGATTTTGAGTTGAGTGATGAAAACGGGAATAAAGTAAATCTTAGCGATTTTAAAGATAAAACGCATTTGCTGCTTGTGTTTGTGCGCGGCGACTGGTGTCCGGGATGTCACATTATGCTCAGGGCCTATCAGCGCGAGGCTGAGCGGCTGCGAAGAAAGAACATTCATGTTTTGTCGATAGGGCCTGACCCTACGGGAGTGAATAAAGAAATGGTGCAGCGCCTCGGGCTTAGCTTCCATGTGCTGGCCGATGAGGGGCAGCGCACAGCCATGAAATATGGTGTACAGCTTGAGGAATACGGAAATGAATTTGCGGAGAAATACGAAGAAGGCATTCCGTTGCCGGCCTCATTTCTTATTGATAAATCGGGTAAAGTATTGTATGTTTCACGTCCAGATAAAGTGGGGGAGTTTCTAAATCCGGAACTTATCTTTCCTATTATCGACAAACTATAACCGGTAACTATTGTATGTTGAGTTATCCTGAATTACTGGCACTGGTACTTGTTTTTTTTGTGGTTGTAGTGATTATACTTCTGCTGCGCATTGTAAGGCTACAGGCGAAGCAGGAGAAAAACGGCGAAGGGAATGATAATTTCAAAAGCATTGTAGAGCTGGCCAATGATTCAATACTGGTTATTGATATTGCCGACGGAAAAATTTTGCAATCGAATCCGGGTACTGAAAAACTGTTGGGTTATACGTGGAACGACCTGCACGACAAACGCTTCTTTGATCTTGTGGAGGCTCATAATGTGCAGCGAAGCTCAATGCTTGTAGCGGATGTGTGGGAGAAGAAAGGACTTATTTTCAGCGATCTTCCGCTCATTACCAAATCGGGCGAGGTGATTCCGGTTGAGTGCAGTGCGCGGGTAGCGCCGTTTGCAGGAAGGCCGGCTATTGTAATTTATGCGCGCGATATACGTGAACGTTTGCGTATGGAGCTTGAAATTCAGCATCAGGCCACCGAAATTGAGCAGAAGAACAGAGATATTACCGACAGTATTACTTACGCCCGCAAAATTCAGGAGTCGATTTTGCCTACAGATGAAGAGTTGGGCGAAGTACTGCCGGAACATTTCGTGTTCTATAAGCCCAAGGATATTGTGAGCGGCGATTTTTACTGGGCTACGCAGGTAATCACCACGCCTCCGGGTGGTGCCACACCGCATCAATTAAAAATTGTGGCTGCGGTTGATTGCACCGGGCATGGTGTGCCGGGCGCATTCATGAGTATTATCGGGCATACGCTGCTCAACCAAACACGCACGGCACCAGGCGTAAACAGTGTGGCTGAGGCGTTGGGCTACGTCAACAACGAGTTGCTGAATACACTCAAACAACGTTACCACGTGACTGCACTGCGCGATGGCATGGATATGTCGATGTGCGCTATTAATTTACAGGATAACTGGCTTGAGTTTGCCGGAGCCAATCATCCGTTGTATTTAATCCGCAACGGGCAGCTCACAATCATCAAAGGCGATAAGCAGCCCATTGGCCGCCACAGCGAGGAAGCCCGTCCGTTTACCTCACATCGCATAGCACTTGAGCCCGGCGACCGGTTTTACCTTTTTTCCGACGGCATTGCTGATCAGTTTGGCGGGCCCAAGGGCAAGAAATTCAAGTATAAAAGGCTGCAGGAAGTATTGCTTCAGCACGCACATCTGCCCATGGCAGCACAGGGCGAAGCAGTAGAAAAAGCCATTAGTGCGTGGATGAATACGCCGTTGCCCGGCGGTGGTTTACCGGAGCAAACGGATGATATGCTGGTGATCGGATTTCGGGTGGGTTAGGCTTTTTCCGGAGCCTTTCCGCGACGAAGCGTAAGCACAGCCACTTCGGGCCAAATGCCCACACGCCCGGGAAATGCGAGGAAGCCAAAACCACGGTTTACATACAGGTAGCGACGCGTTTCGTGATACAATCCGGCCCAGTGCGGGTAGCGGAATTGAACGGGACTGAATTTCACGCCGGGAATTTCAATACCAAACTGCATGCCGTGCGTATGTCCGGAAAGCGTGAGATGCACGGGCGTTTTGTGCTCACTCACTACATGGTCGAAATGCGAGGGATCGTGTGAAAGAAGGACTTTAAACGCATTTTCAGGCACCTGCTGTAAAGCCTTATCAAGATCGCCGCGCTGCCCGAAACCATGCCCCCAGTTTTCTACACCAAGCAGAAAAAGCTGCTGACCGTCTTTCTCAATTACAGTATGCTCATTGCGCATGAGTTTGAAGCCAATTTCGCCATGTATGGCATAAAGCCTTTGCATGTTGGCTTCTTTTGCCGTGGCGGACTCCCAGCCCACATAGTCGCCGTAATCATGATTGCCGAGGATGGAGAATTGTCCGTAAGGTGCGCGAAGTTTGCTGAAACTGTTTATCCATGGCTCCATTTCCGAGGACATGTTGTTTACAAGGTCGCCGGTAAACACGAATAAATCGCTTTTCTGAGCGTTGGCAAGTGCAATACCTTCTTCCACTGCCTTGCGGTCGCTTTCAGGGTCAAAGCTGCCCACGTGGATATCGGAAAGCTGGGTGATGGTAAATCCATCGAAAGCTTCGGGCAGATCAGGCAGCCAGATATCCTCGCGGCGCACGGTAAAGCGGAATTTACCACGGCTCATGCCATGCAGAATGCCCACAAAAGGAATAGCCGCTACACCAGCAGCAATAAGCCCGATGAACTTACGCCGGCTTTGTCCCACCTGCATGGGCGTTTCAGATACTGCATTGTTTATCAACGCATATCCGCCATGAAACAGGCGGTAAATATCTTCACCCAGCAGAAAAACACTGAAAATGAGTTTTGGTACAAAAAACAGCAGCCAGATACCCATAAACGTCATAAACGACCGCGGCATGGCTTGCCTCCCGCTGTCGCCAACCACAAAAAAGCCGAGTATAAACCAGGCAAACAGCCCGATATTTATAACCCAGTACGACCAATGAATTATTTTGCGTGTGCGTGCTTCGAGCCCGGCGGTGAGCGGGCGGATGCCTGTAAACACATACCAGTCAACCAGAAGCAGAATGGCCAGAAATATAAGAATGCCCATTATGGGCGGACCTGTTCGCATAAGAAGGAGTAAAATTACGTATTGGAACAGTCGTAAAGCCCCTCTGGTTTATTTTACCTGACGAAAGTTTTTCTTACCGAAGTGATTTCTGTTATTTTTGCAGCCCGCACTCTGGTAAACCACTTGTGTGCAACGGGCCATTAGCTCAGCGGTTAGAGCAGCGGACTCATAATCCGTTGGTCGTAGGTTCAAATCCTACATGGCCCACATACTGTGTAAAACTGAAACGGGAGCATTGTAAGGCAATGTTCCCGTTTTTTTTCATCTTCAGATTTGTACTTACTCAACCACCAACTTCCCCATACCCGTCAATCCCCGCTCATCACTCACCGCAAAAACATAAACACCTTTTTCAATCCCGCTCAAATCAACAGCGCATGTTTCAGTATTTACGTATTGGTGCATTATTTCGCGGCCTCGTATATCATAAACGGTAAGCACACTGCCGGGCTGTATGCCTTTAAATACAAATATCCCGTTACCCGGATTCGGGAACACCTGAACCGGGTTTAGTTGCGGCGACTCATCCAGTCCCACCGCCGAAACTGAAAAATCCCACACTACGGAATACGCACTGGTATCGCCGCCGTTGTTGCTGCGTACGCGCCAGTAGTATTTGTTTCCGGCGGTGAGTCCGGTAACGGTGTATTGGTTAATGCCCACATCAACCGAGCGGTAGGTGGTGGCGAAGGTTGAATCGGTTGATACTTCTACGTGGTAGATGATTCCGTCGCTTTGTGCGTCCCAGCGCAGCACACGGTTGGGCGAGGTGGAAAACGAATGGTTGGCGGGCAGATTGGGCACCGGAACCGTGGCCAGCGTATCGTTTGAGCCGGCGTAGGTGATGAACATTTCTATTTTCTGATACGGATTGTCGAGCGCATCGCGTGGCTCGGAAACAATAGTATCCACAATATCCATTCCCGAAACTACGCGCCCGTAAACTGAATATTGATTGTTAAGCCACGATGCGGCCGCCACACAAATAAAGAACTGTGAATTGGCGCTGTTAATGCCCGTGTCGCGTGCGGCAGAGAGGATGCCGCGCACATGGCGTGCGGCGGTAAATTCGGCATTCACGGTGGGCTGGCTCGGGTCGCCATAGCCCCAGGTAGAACGTGGCCCGCTGCGCGAATTCGGATCACCACCCTGTATCATAAAGCCGGGAATAACGCGGTGAAATGCGGTGCTGTCGTAAAATAGTGTACTTACCAGACTATCGAAATTGGCCGTGTGCAAGGGCGCAATAGCCGGGAATAATTCTACTGTAATCGTACCAAGATAGTTGCCCGAACGTTTGGTCACAATCTGGTACATGGGCTTGCCGGTAAATACGGTTTGTGCAAATATGGTGGTAGCCATACTGCCAAATAAAGCGGCGAGGAGCAGAATCTTTTTCATCTATCAAATATAAACAAAGCAAGGCAGCAAGCCGCTTCGAAGCGGTTAATGAATAACCTTCAGTTTATGATGAGTGAATAAAGACCTGCCAGCTTACAGTTGTGCTAGCACTTTTTCCACCACTTTCGGATAGTACTCGTGTTCGAGCTGAAGCACTCGGCTGGCAAGTGTTTCGGCGGTATCATCAGCAAACACGGGGCATGTAAATTGTGCAATGTGGCTGCCTTCGTCGAAATGTTCATTTACGAAATGAATGGTAATGCCGCTTTCCGTTTCGCCAGCTTCCACTACGGCACGATGCACATGCCTGCCGTACATGCCCTTGCCGCCAAATTTGGGCAGCAGCGCAGGATGAATGTTTATAATACGGCCTGCAAAATCTTTCACTAGCACTGGCGGCACTAACCAGAGGAAACCGGCCAGCACAATAAGATCAATGCCGCGTACTTTGAGTTCTTCCGAAACCGAGCGGTGATCGTAAAAAAGTTCACGATCCACAAGCAGAATCTCTACGCCGTTTTCGCGTGCGATATCAAGCACGCCGGCATTGGCATTGTTGCACACGAGCAGTGTAACCTGCGCATCAGGATGGAACTCGAAAAACTGCATCAGTGCACGGGCATTGGAGCCTGAGCCGGATGCAAACACGGCAATTCTTTTCACGGCTGCGAAATTACAGGTTTTGGCGCGTTTGACCGACAGAAATTGCGGAGTTCCTGTTATCTTTCGCTCCAATGATTCGCAGCACCGAACAGCCGCGCCATGAGCGCAGTTTTCTGCTGGCACTGGGCGTAATTACGCTTGGCGGCCTGCTGCTCAGGCTGCGCGGCCTTGGCAGCGAATCGTTCACAGCCGATGAAATGTATTCACTCATCTGCACGCGCGAGTCAGCCAGCCCCGCCGATCTTATTTCCAGCTGGGTAGCGCGCGACGGTCATCCGCCGCTTTCGTACCTCATCGAATATTTCTGGCAGCGGCTGTTTGGTACGGGCGTATTTGCTTTGCGTTTACCCTTTGCGCTTATGGGTGCGGCGGCGGTGTGGTGGACAGGTCGTACAGCTGCGCGGCTTTTCAGCTCGGGTACCGGACTTGCGGCTGCGGCGGCAATGGCTTTTTTGCAGCTTCCGCTCATGTACAGCCAGCTTACACGACCGTATGCGACAGGTGTGTTTTTTGCGGCTTTGCTGGTGTGGGCGTGGGTGCGTGTGCTTACCGATAAGAAGCCGCATATTGGCTGGTATGCCGTGTTTGTGCTGGCTGCGGCCGGCGCGGCGTATTCACATTTTTTCAGTTTGTTTTTTGCCGCGCTGGTGGGTGCAAGCGGATTGTTTTTCCGCGCTGGCCGCACATGGAAATATCTGCTTGCATGTGTGCTGGCGGCCTTGCTGTTTGTGCCGTATCTCGGCATATTTTTCGGGCAACTGAATACGGGTGGCATTGGTGCGGCATCAGGCGGCTGGCTGGCGGTTCCCACACCTTCGTTTTTTGGCGAACATATTTTTGTAGTGTTCAATCGTTCCTACGGGTTGCTGTGGCTGAGCCTTGCGCTCATTGCTGTTTCTGCCGTAATCTTTTTCCGTCGCCGGTCAAAATGGCAATTGTTCATGCTGTTGTGGTTTACTGCGCCGCTGCTTACGGGCTATTTTTATTCGGTAATGCGCAATCCGGTTTTACAGCATTCAGTGTTGCTTTTTTCATTGCCGGCATTGTTCATGCTGCTTTTCAGCTGGTTGCCGCCAGTGCACGAAAGGCTTGTGAACTGGAGTTTCCCGGCTGTGTTTGCAGTAACGTTTGCCGGTTACGTAACGGTGTGGAAACCGTTTCATCTTACCGATCATTTTGGCCGTTTGTGTGAGATAGCAGAAGTAACCCGCGAAACTGAAAAACAGTTTGGCGCAGCCAATGTAGCATGCGCATTTAATGTCGATTTCGACTATTTTCTCGGATACTATTGGGACCAAACCGGCAAACCACGCGAGGTGCTGAGCATGATGAACAATGGCGATAATGAATTACGCACCTTCAAACGGCAACTCGAAAAAACAACCGGCGATTATTTTGTGTACGGCTGGAGCACGCGTTACTCGCCCCCCGAAATGCTGCTCATCATTCAGGCCAGATATCCGCACCTGATTCGCTGTGAGCGCTGGTTTAACTCAGCCGTGTACGTATTCTCTCGAAACAACATGCACAAAGCCATTGAAGGTGAAACACCGTTCAGCACAAACACCAGCTTTACTTCTGCACAAAACGGATGGAATGCCGCCGATGAGAAATTCTTACACACTGATTCGGCTTCGCAAACGCGTTACCTGTTGCTCGACAGTACAAACCAGTTTTCGCCATCGTGGAAGGGGAACGTGCAGCAACTCATCCAAAATGCCGATCAGCGCATTGATGTGGCTGCAACCATTCAGCTAAGCGATACAAATGCTAACGCCATACTCGTGGTGCAGATTAACCGCAACGGAAAGCAGCTTTTCTGGAATGGCCGCGCATCGCGCACGCAGTATTTACCCGAGCAGGCAGGGCAGTGGCAAACAGTTTATTATGGCTGGTATCCGCCCGATGAACTGAAGCTGAATGATGAAGTGATTGTATATGTGTATTCAGAAAACGGATTACCGGTGAAAGTGGCAGATGTGAAAGTGACAGGAAGTAAAGGGCATCCGGGTATTTATGGGGTGAGGAATGGTTTTGAGTAGCGTTGTTAGTTGAATTAATCGCAAAAACAGACAGGTTAGTTCAGCATTATTTCATAACGGTTAATTTCTTTGTTTCGAGATGTTCGTCGCAATCAATAGTAATCAAGTATATACCTTTTGGTATCCCAACAAGACTGATAGTTGCTGTTTGTTGTCCGTAATATGTTTCGTTGATTAATTCGCGTCCTGACAAATCAATTATTTTGATAGTTAAATTAAAAAATGGCAGATGAGGTTTTATGGTTAACACATTTTCAGCAGGGTTTGGGAAGATGTTTATTTTTCCGCATTCGTTAGCTAAATGACCTGTACTCAAAATTGTAGATGTTGTATCCCTGTATTTTGAAGTTCGGTAGGCATAATTATTTTGACTCACAAATGAATTCCCCGTAACGTAAATATCGTAGTTGCTTATATCTAACTCTACGGCGTTCTTATAATAATTTTGCGATATTGTTTGACTCCATTGAATACTGCCTGAATTACTGAACTTATGAATTTTAGTTGGTTCGCAAACATAAAAGTGTGAACTGCTGCCAGTAATTAATGTATGTGGAAATGAGCTTCCTATTGGAGATGTATATTGATTTGTCCATAAAATATTCCCATACGGGTCAAACATTACTGTGAGAAGATCACTTATGCTGTTTGTGGATACCGCAGCGGTTCCTGTTAATATCACATTCCCAAGGTTATCAGTTGAAATGGCCTTTGGATGACAGTCTAATCCTTGGATTCCGAAACTTCTATTTATGACAATTGTTCCAGCAGTATCAATTTGCAGATAATGATATTCATATTCTCCCGACCGGAATCCTGATAAGCATGCATAGACCTGCTCGGTATTTTCATCAAAGAAAAAATTATTGACAATTGAAGTTAGGTGTTGTGATGAATTATATACGATTTGCCAAATTCGAACTCCTGTTGGGGAATAATGAAAAAAACAAGCAGGGCCTTCACTGCTTGATAAAATATATATACTTCCACCGACAAGAGTAACACAATGTTTTTTATCAATATACAATCCCAACGGATATGAGCCGACATTAACATTTCGGGTATCACTCCAGATTATTGTGCCGCCTGACAGGGAAACAGCAGCCAGATAAAAATCATTAACTCCTTGATTTCCTGACGAGCAGGCGATGTAAATAGTTTGGAGAGAGTTATCAACTTTCAGGAAACATTCTGTGAAACCAATACTAATTGTTTTACCAGGGTGTATTGATGACCATTGTTGAACTCCTGCCTGATTATATTTATAAAGAATAGTTATCCACGCTGAGCCCGCCCAAGCATATCCTGCAACATATACGTTATCAGCAGAATCTGTTTCAATTGCAATTAACTTTTCCATGCAACAGTTAAATGCAGTAGTTATTCGCTGCTGCCATAGTATGGTGCCAAGAGAATCATATTTACATACATAAAAACCATCTAGCAAGGCTGTTGTTGAGAAATATCCACATGAATATACAGCATTGTTGAATGCTTTTTTGATTGCATAACCCTGAAAGTTGTTTGTAGATTGCAATGGATTGTGAGCCCTTGACCACTCCTGTACAAGTTGTGCATTTAATGAACCTGATAGAAGAATAAATACAAAATAAGACAAGAGGGTTTTCATAGATTACTGCATTTATTGGGGTTTATATTATAGATGAATATACTCATTGAATGCTAATCTTATTCCAAGTTTACACATGTTTTTGCAAACTTAGAATGTTCTGAGCAGTTCTGAAATGTTTTGTATGTCTCTTGATATGGAACTGATTAGCTACTTCGTGTCGCAACCGTCGGGATTGGCATCTAGATATGAACAATATGCTTTTATAATTTCCTATCTTCGCCAGCATGAGTAAACGCATTGCAGTAATTGGAGGCGGAAGCTGGGCCACTGCCATTGTTAAAATGCTCTGCGACGAATCAGCAGGGGCTGTGGCGGGTGAAACGATTACGTGGTGGATTCGTAGTCAAGAAACCATTGACTATATTACCCGCTACCGTCATAACCCGCGCTACCTGAGTTCGGTAGAGTTGAAACTGACTCTGATTGAGTTGCAGCACAGCCTTAAAGCAGTAGTAGAGCAATGCGATGTACTCATTATGGCAGTGCCCGCCGCATTTCTGGCCGAAGCACTTAGCGGCTTCACAAGCGAAGATTTTAAAGGCAAAGTAGTTTTTTCGGCCATCAAAGGTATTGTACCCGGCCCCAATCTGATTGTTGGCGAATATTTCAACCAGCAGTTTGATGTGCCGTATTCGCACATCGGCGTAATAACCGGGCCCTGCCACGCCGAAGAAGTGGCGCTCGAAAAACTTTCCTACCTCACGGTGGCTTCGCAGTCGGCCGAATTTGCGCAGCTTGTGGCTGATCGTATCCGCTGCCGCTACATCCGCGCCAGTGTGAGTGATGACATTTACGGCACTGAATACGCCGCCGTGCTTAAAAACGTGTTTGCCATTGCCAGCGGCATTTGCCACGGACTGGGCTACGGCGATAACTTTCAGGCGGTGCTTATTTCCAACGCCATTCAGGAAATTTCGCGCTTTGTGGACGCTGTGCACCCGATTGACCGCGACATCAAAAGCACGGCTTACCTCGGCGATTTACTGGTTACGGCCTACTCACAGTTTAGCCGCAACCGTATGTTTGGTGCCATGGTAGGCAAAGGCTACTCGGTAAAAATGGCCCAGCTCGAAATGAACATGGTGGCCGAAGGTTACTACGCCGTAAAATGTGTACATGAAATAAACTCGCGCTACGGTGTACACATGCCCATTACCGAAGCCGTGTACCGCATACTGTACGAAAAAATGTCGCCAGCCATAGAAATCCGGCTGCTCTGCGACAAACTCAACTAAGCGCCATGATGCAGTTGCTTACCACCAACCCGCACAGGCGTTACCTGCTTTTTTCACATTTGTACTTTGTGCTGGCCGCCGTGCTGGCTATTGTCTTTTATCGCGAACGCATTCAAAGTGATTCGGCTTACTATCTCTTTCATGTAGCTGATACCGAAAACTTCCGCATCGAGCATCAGCGTTATATTCTTGCCTTTTCACAATTTCTCCCGCTTATTGGCATAAAACTCGGATTGGGGATGAAAGCAGTAATGATACTTTACTCGCTTAATCCCATACTCTGGTTTTATCTGTTGTTTCTGTACTGCGTATTTTTTCTGCGCGATAAAACGGCCGGCTCGTCCATCATTCTGGTAAGCGTACTGGGTGTGGTGCACATGTTTTTTTGTCCGATGTATGAAATCTGGTACGGCTCGGCGCTGCTGATACTGGTGCGTTCGCACCTTTATTACAACCGCATACAACGCGGGCACGAACTACTTTTTTTTCTCGGCATTACGATCACGGTTCTGTTCAGTCATCCGCTGCTGATTATTCCGCTGGTGTATCTGCTTTTGCTTGATGCGCTTGAAAAATGGTGGCTGCATTGGAAACAACTGCTCGCGGTAATGCTGGTATTTGCCATTTGGTATGCCATCAAAAAACTCATGCTCAGCGAATACGAAAGTGGTAAATTTTCGCTGCTCGATTTCAGCTGGAACAAGGCTTACCAGTCGCTCAGCGATGCCGGTTATCTCTGGCTGCGGCTGAAGTATATTTTTACTTATTACACCGTGCCGCTGTTTATGGTCATTATAACCTCCGCATTTTATCTGATGCGTGGCATGCGGTTGCGGCTTCTTTTGCTTAATGCGTTTTTCTGGGGGCATATTCTCATTATTAATATTACGCATTACCACCCTGATTTTCCGCAAACGCTGTATTACGAGCGCATGTACATGCCGCTGGTAACTATTGCACTGCTGCCGTTTATGTATGATGTGTTTACACAAATACTTCTGACCAACAGTTTGGGCGGCATACTGATTGCACTGGTAACAGGCTGGCGTTGCTGGATATTTGTGCAAACCGCACCGCATTATACCTTGTATCTGGCCAAAACCGATATGGCCATAAAGGCTGCGCAGCAGGCCGGAGGCAGCAAATTTGTGCTCAGCCCGCTGCTCTGGAAAGGCGCTTTCGAGCATGCCGAATGGTCGTTTCCGATGGAAACCATGCTGTATTCGTCGTTTGACGGGCCAGATAAGGTGGTGTCCATCGCTTTACCCGAAGATTTTATACATGAAGACAATGCCCGGAAAGTAACCGACGGCATTATCATGGTTCGCCGTTGGGATCTCAGGCCCGACAATGGTGTGAATCCGCGCTATTTCCGCATACAGAAAGGTCCTTACCGCCGGCTCGACCGATTAAATTAAGCAGGGGTGTTTTGAGGAGTCGCGTTTCGGGTCTTGTGTGGCAAAAATCACATTACAGCCCGGCAGAATTGCCTAACTTTGCACTCCTTCATTTGTGAAATTTCACATAAACAACCATGTCGAACGTACTTACAGACAATTACGGCATTGCAGAAGCGCTTGAACAGCTTGGCATCCGCGAAATGAACTACGGCGCCTCTACCGGCGTGCAGCACTGGATTACTTCCGGTCCCCGCATTGATTCATACTCTCCTGCCGACGGGCAGCTTATTGGCAGCGTAAATCAGGCCACAGCCGAGGATTACGAAAAGGTAATGCAGGCCGCCGAGGCTGCATTTCCCGTATGGCGCATGATGCCTGCGCCCAAGCGTGGTGAAATTGTTCGCCAGATGGGCGAGGAATTCCGCCGCCACAAAGAAGCCCTGGGCAAACTCGTTTCTTACGAAATGGGCAAAAGCCTGCAGGAGGGCCTTGGTGAGGTGCAGGAAATTATCGACATCTGCGATTTTGCCGTGGGTCTTTCGCGCCAGTTGTATGGCCTTACCATGCACAGCGAGCGTCCGCGTCACCGTATGTATGAGCAATGGCATCCGCTGGGCATTGTGGGTGTTATTTCGGCGTTCAACTTCCCGGTAGCGGTGTGGAGCTGGAACACCATGCTGGCATGGGTTTGCGGCGATGTATGTGTGTGGAAGCCTTCTTCCAAAACACCGCTTTGCGCTGTAGCCTGCCAGAACATTATTACCGGCGTATTGCGCCGCAACAATGTGCCCGAAGGGGTAAGCGGCGTGCTCATCGGCAATCCCGTTGGCGATCTGATGAACAACGACAAGCGCGTGCCGCTCATTTCATTTACCGGTTCAACCCGTATTGGACGCATTGTGGCTGCGGCAACCGCACAACGCTTTGCGCGCAGCATTCTGGAACTCGGTGGCAACAATGCGATCATCGTTTCACAGCATGCTGATCTGAACATGGTGCTTGTGGGCGCTGTGTTTGGTGCAGTGGGTACAGCCGGTCAGCGTTGCACCACCACCCGCCGCCTCATCATTCACGAAAGCATTTACGATAAAACACTGAGCGTGCTGAAAAATGCTTACGGCCAGCTCAAAATCGGCAATCCGCTTGATGCAGCCAACCACGTAGGCCCGCTCATCGACAAAAAAGCGGTGGAAGATTACCTTAACGCCATTGCCAAAGCCAAAACCGAAGGCGGCAAAGAAGTGGTTGAAGGCGGCGTACTCAGCGGCGAAGGTTACGAAAGCGGCTGCTATGTAAAACCCTGCATCATTGAGGCAAAGAACGAATTCCACATTGTACAGGAAGAAACCTTTGCCCCCATTCTGTATGTAATGAAGTACAGCACCATTGAGGAAGCCATTGCCATGCAAAACGGCGTTCCGCAGGGCCTTTCTTCATCCATTTTCACCACCAACATGCGCGAAATGGAAACCTTCCTCTCGCACGAAGGTTCAGACTGCGGCATTGCCAACGTAAACATCGGTACATCCGGTGCCGAAATCGGCGGTGCTTTCGGTGGTGAAAAAGAAACCGGCGGCGGCCGCGAATCAGGCTCTGATGCCTGGAAAGCCTACATGCGCCGTCAAACCAATACCATCAACTACAGCACCACGCTTCCGCTGGCGCAGGGTATTCAGTTTAATTTCTGAGTTAGCGAATCCAGTACTTTCTGCCACAACCAACTTATGTAGGTTGTGGCAGTTGTTTTATGTTAATAACATCACGCTCAAAACAGCAACCCAAATCATCAAAACCAAGTATATACAAAGTACCTCTGCGCTTTAACCGAGAATTTATGAAAGTGAAAAAAAGAAACGCGCTGACACTCCTGCTTGCCTGTAATTTGTGGGCACTTACCATTTTTGCACAGCAGCCTGAATTACTCAAGCCCGGTTTGTGGCGCGGGGTGCTGAAGCTGAATGACACAACTGATTTACCCTTTTCGTTTTCGGTAGTGCCGGGTGCGAAACCACAACTGATTATCACCAACGGCGAGGAGCGTATTTTCGCCGAGCAGCTTAGCATTACTGCCGATTCGGTAACCTGGCGTATGCCGGTGTTTGATTCCGGCTTCAGGTGCAGGCGCGACAGCGCCACGTCGTTTCACGGCATCTGGGTAAACCGCAACGGCAAAAATCCGGTGAATGTGCCTTTCCGTGCCGTACACGGGCAGGTGCGTTTCCCGATTGAGAAGCCGGGCTTTCGCGGAGCAACCATAGACGGGCGCTGGAGCACGATGTTTTCGCCGGGTACTGCCGACAGTACGGTTGCTGTGGGCGTTTTTACCACCACGCCTCGCGGTGTAATCGGCACTTTCCTCACCGAAACCGGCGATTACCGCTACCTGCAGGGCGATTTTGTGAAGGCCGACGTGTTTAAACTCTCGTGTTTCGACGGTGCACACGCATTCCTTTTCCGCGCGCAGATTTTGCCCGATGGCACCATCAGCGGCCGCTTCTGGTCGGGGAATACGTGGACAGAACCGTGGACTGCCTACCGGAACGACAGTGTACAGCTGCGAAATCCCGAGCAACTGACCTGGATAAAAGACAGCAGCAAAATCGGCTTCACTTTCCGCGATTTAAACGGCAATCCGGTTTCGCTCAGCGACCCGCGCTTTGAGGGGAAAGTAGTAGTGGTGCAGCTCATGGGATCGTGGTGCCCCAACTGCATGGACGAAACGCGCTGGCTGGCCGGCCTGCATAAAAAGTATGCAAATTCCGGCTTTGAAGTAGTAGCGCTTTGTTTCGAACGCACAGGCGATACAGCACGATCAAATGCCAACATACGCCGCATGAAAGCCAACCTCGCCGCCAATTACCTTTTCCTCAACACCGGGCTGAGCAGTAAAGCGCAGGCTTCAGCTGCGTTGCCGTTTCTTAATGGCGTAATGGCTTTCCCCACTACACTTTACATTGACCGCACCGGCAACGTGCGCAAAATACACACTGGTTTCAGCGGCCCCGGAACCGGAGCAGACTACGAAAGATTCACTGCTGAAATGAATATCTTCATTCAGCAGTTGCTGGCCGAAGGAGCAGCGAAAGAGTAGAGGGTAATAAACCGTCAGATATTCACCAGCGATGTTTCCTGATGTTTGGTGTCAAACAAATCGCAGCCAATTTTATACCCTAGTTCCCGGTAGGCTTCAAACTGCTTCTCATCAAAAAACTGATCGGCGGTTGACTGGTGCGGGAATTCGGGATGTACGCCTTTATAGCTGTACACATCGGTTGGCAGGTTTTTCACCATGGTCAGTTTGAGGTAATACAACGTGCCTTTTTTGCCCGAAGCGTAGTTGATGTCGGCCACAGCAAAACCGCGCTGCGCCAGTGCATATTTAGCTATGAATATTTTATTTGCACTGTCGGTTTCAGTTTCCGGAAGAAGATCGCTTAGCGGATATTCTTTTCTGAATTCAATCTCTGCGCCAAAATCAACACGCACTTTTTCTACGGCATTGGCCAGATCATCAAAGTTGAACAGCGGATCGGCGCCACCATCAGACACCACGATTACTGAAAGTTCGCGGCGGATGAGTTCGTAAATGCCCAGATTTTCGAAGTGACCACCGTCTGAAAGCTGAATGTTCCGGTTGGTTTCCTTCAGTCCCCAGCCAAAAAGCTGGCCGTTTAATCCGGGGACAAAAAAGTTGGGCGGCATTTTCCACGGTTTTTTGTTCGGATTGGTCATCCAGAAACCCAGTCTGATGTTGAGAATAATAAACATCACCGAAACAATGGTGTTTCGCGTGGCACCTTCGCCCGAAACACCGGCGTTGGGATTTACTGCCGCAGCCGATGTGGCCATAGCGGTAGCCAGTGAAACACGGCGACTGAAATGCCGGTGCGTTTTATCGGTTTTGCACCAGCCGGTGGCGCTGCTGCCGCAGAAAAGTGGCGAAAGCACAAAGTTGTCGCCCCCCCGGCTTCTGAATTTTACTGTCTCCGAGTTTGCCAGAATGAGGTTGGTATTGATGAGGTGATAGGGCTTTTTGTTTTTGCCCTGACACATATCCTCAAGCAGCGTTTTATCGGCCGAAATGGCGGGTTGCCATTTATTTTCCTTCACGGCATCAGGCTCCGGCATAAATGTTTCCATTAAACGGTTACGCCAGATGCGGCTGGGCGAAATGAGGTTGAGGTTTACAAACACACCAAAGAAGAACGAAAGAAGTAAAAGACTGCCGCTGAAAATAACGGGCCAGAAAAACCGCACTCCGCTGATGCTAACCGACTGCCCGAAGGCAATGCCTTTTTGACCGAGGAGGTAGGCAATAAAAGTAAGTCCGTAAATCAGCGAAAATGCCCCCAGATAGACCATTGTACCGGATATTGCACCTGAACTCTTATCGTGTTTCTGTGCTTTCCAGTATTGCCAGATACTTACAAGGATACCAAACGATGTAGAACCACCCGCAAGCATCAGGCCTCCGCCCGAATTATTCAAATCATCAATCTGAAGGTGAATAAACGGGATCAATCCAAATAACAGAAACAATAGAATAATCTTCCACAGCAAACCTGCCAGGCGTTGTGTGGTGATAAAATATTTGTATTTCGTTTCAGGACTTTTTTTGCTGCCAAACTTGGTGTAAAGGGAATAGTACATATTTAACAGAAGATATACACCGGTTAGGAGCATCGCAAGGGGTACAAAAATACCTTCGCCGCCAAACGATTCACGGGGAAGGCCAAGCAGTTCGCCAAAGTATCTGGTATCAAATGCCGATACGGCCACTAATATCCCCATGATCGATACAAACAAAAGCATGTAAACCAGCAGCGACATGAAAATGCTGCGTACAGCCACACTTGCTACGGAGAGCAATCCCAGTTTGTCGGGTGTAAGATAATTGCTGTGCAGGCGTATATAATCAAGTCGTTTATTCCGCTCAGGATTATCACGTTTATTTCCCTGAGCGTCTTTATGCCCCAGCGGAAAATTTTCGGGCGTGGTGCCTGCGTTGTCTTTTTCCTGATGCAAGGCCCATGTAAGTGCCGTGCCCAGATAACCACCACCGGACACGGTTGACATGTAGTGCATTTTTTCGAGTTTCCGGTGTTTTACCATTGCCTGCATAACACCCATACCGAAAGAAGCCGAGCGGATGCCTCCGCCCGAAAATGCAATGCCATAAAGTGGCTCGTCGGTGCTCGAAGTCAGGTATTGTTTTTCTTCATGCAGTACCTCATGAAAATCATCAAGGGATGCAGAGCCGGGCTTTTGTTCGCTGTATGTCACGGTGTAGTGGTTTCTGGCTAAAGTATAAATTGATTCAGCAATTCATACAAGCTGCAACGTTTTTCGTGTGTAAAACCGGGAATTATACCCGTTTTTTGAGCAATGAGTTTTTCAACAGAAATAGTTTACACGGTCATATGTTATTTAACATTTGTCTTTTACCTTGCAGATTAAAATCAACGCAAATGGAACCGGTACACATTCACCTCATTGTAACACACTTTCCCATTATCGCTTCATTCCTTGGCGCCGTGGTGCTGGTGTGGGGAATGCTTTACAAATCAAAACCCACGCAAACAATAGCACTGCTTATTCTGGTTGCCTCGGCTGTAGGTGCGGCGATTTCTAATTTTACCGGCGAGGCCGCCGAAGAAGTGGCTGAGCGCATTGCCGGTGTGTCACACAGTGTGATCCATGAACATGAAGAAGCGGCTGAGCTTGCTTTTGTGCTTCAGCTAGTAATGGGTGTGCTGGCGTTGGTTTCGCTTATTATGGCCTGGCGTAAATCGGCACTTACCCGTATTGCAACCATCGTAACCCTGCTGGTGGCGCTGGCTGCTTTTGTGTTTGTGGCCCGTGCCGGCTATTATGGCGGAATGATTCGTCACCCCGAAGCCACCGGGCAACTCCAGCCTGCAGCCGCCGGTGCGGAACATGACGAGCCTGAATCTGAACATTAACCACGTTTGTCTATAAAGCAAAACAGCCGGTAAATCGTAAGACTTACCGGCTGTTTATATAAATGCACAGTGTTTACTCTTTCACCACTTTCTGAATCAGCATACCCTCGCCGCGTGTAATGCGCAGCATATACATACCGGCAGGCAGCATGGAAGTGTCAATTGTTTCCCGCTCGCGGGTGGCTTGTGTGCGCATTACGCTGCGGCCAAGCGCATCAGTAAGTTCAAGCTGATCGCCTGCTGCAGCACCCTCAACCACAAACTGGTCGCGGAACGGATTGGGATAAATGCTTACGCCTGCCAGTGTGTTTTCGCCAATGCCTACACAGGCATTTACGGTGTAAAGCACATAGGCCGTGTCTGAACATCCGCTGGCATTGGTGTAGGAATAACCAATATTAAACGTACCCACACCCGACACCGAAGGCGAGAACTGTCCGCCCGACACGCCGGGGCCAAAGTAATTGCCGCCTGCAGGCAGGCCGCCGGTAATTGTGCGCGGACCATCGGTTACACACAACACAGCCGGTGAGTTAAAAATTACGTTGGGCGAAGGCGCCACAGTAAGTGTAATTTGTGTTTGCCCCGAACAGTTGAATACATCTGAGCCCGTTACCGTGTACGTAGTTGTAGAGGCTGGTGTAACTACCACGCTTTGTCCGCCAAGATTGCCCGGGTTCCAGATGTAGGTAAGTGCACCGGTGGCGCTAAGCACAACCTGTTCGCCCAAACACGCCACAGAGTCGCTGCTGGTGGCGGTGAGTACCGGCAACGGGTTTACCGTAAGTGTAAGCGTATCGTTATCCGAGCAGTTGTTGTTATCGGTTACCGTAAGCACGTAAGTTGTGGTGGCCGGTGGCGTTACCGTAATTGAACTGCTGATCTGGTTGCCGGGAAGCCAGGCATAGTTGTTTGCACCGCTTCCGTTAAGTGTAGCCGAACTTCCTGCACATACTACGGTTGATGATGTAGTAATTGCAGCCACCGGAGCCGGATTCACTACAAACTGTACCACGGCTGTACCTGTGCAGCCGGTATTCATATCGGTGTATGAATAGGTCACAGGAAATGTTCCGGGGCCGGTCAACGCCGGGTCGAAGGTGTTTGAAAAAATGCCGGGGCCTGTAATGACCACAGGTAAATTGGCAGGCGGACATACAATTGCAGTGTCGTTTGCGCACAGTGTTACGGTAGAAACACTTGGAGTAACCACAGGCAACGGTATGGCGGTTACATTCACCGTATCGCTCGACGGGCAACCGCCTGCGCTCACGCCATCTACTACATAGGCAATATTTTGTGTGGGCGTAACGGTAACTGTAGTGGAGGTTGAATTGAGCGGCGCCTGCCAGTTGTAGGAAGCCACACCGGTTGCAGTAAGTGTAAGCTGGTCGCCGGCGCACACGGTTGGTGCTGCAGGCGATACATGTACACGTGCAGTATCAACGGTAACGGTTATGGGTGTATTGTCCACACATCCGCCCGTGCCCCCCGCGCTCAGCGTGTAGGTAGTGGTAACGGCAGGAGAAACGTTAATTGCGTTGCCCGCCACGTTGCCGGGATTCCATGTATAGGAAAGCGCATTGCCAACCACACTCAGCAGTGTGGAGTTTCCTGCACATATATTGGTAATGCCTGCGGTATCCACGGCAAGCTGCACAATGCTGATGCTGTCTCTGCCAATGGTGCAGCCCGAACGGGCGGTAAGTGTAACGGTGCCAATTGCGTTTACGGCAGTTGACGCCGTATTGGCGCCGTTGCTCCAGAGTAAACTGTTATACGAGCCGGTTACCGAAAGCGTAGCCACTGCGCTTGTGCATTTGATGTAGCTTGAACCCTGATCAATGTTCACCGTGGCTGTGGGCTGGGCAATGGTAAAGTCGCTGTTGGAAAAGGTCACGTTGTTCAGGAAACGGAAATTGGCGATGTTAATCGGATCGTTGGCGGTGAAGATGCCTACCACTGATGCAATTTTATACTGGCCTGCAGCCGGTTCAAGTACTTCGCGTGCAAAGTGCGGATAAAAAGCGGCACCATTTAATGTGGGCTGGCAGGCCGTTACATCACGCACGGTGGTCCAGGTTTGTGCAGTTACATTATAACCGGCAATAAACAGGTTGGGTGTTTGATTGGGACTGCCTGCGGTATAAGCACTATTGTCGGCCCAGCCGAAGAAGATTTTTGTTCCATCAGCCGTGCGTGTAATTTGTGGCGCCATGTCCATGGTGGTATTGTTAGGCGCTACGCCCCAGGTGCCGCGTCCGGCCTGTACGTTGGCAATATCCACCGCATTCCAAAGTCCGCTGGTTTTGGTAATGTCATACATGTGGTGCCAGAGCCCGAAGAACACGGCGTAGGCATTGTTCCCGTTGCAGATGGTGGTGAGCAGGTGCGGTTCGCCGTTTGCATCAACCGTTAGCGCCGATTCGAATGCCGTGGTGGCAAAGTTGCCGACTGCAATATTACCGGTGATGCAGGGGTACTGGTTCAGGTCAACCTGCTCAGGTGCGCTCCAGGTGTTTCCGCCATCGGAGGTGCGCCAGAATACAGGATAGAACGAGTAGGGCGTGGGGCCCGGCGTAAGGTGCGTAAGCATTGATACCCAGCCGATCTGGCCGGAAGGATCAAACGCAATATGGTAATCGCCTACGTTGGGAAGGCCATTATACGCCACATTGAAGTTGGGGGTAAGCGTGGTGTTAACCGTCCACGAAATATCAGTGCCTGTCCACTGGCCTTTAAGGATGCGCAGGCCTGTGGCATTGGTGCCGTTCCACACCAGATCCACAGCCCAGAATACGCCGGGTGCGCCCGTTACATACGAGTGCGGAATAAGTGTTTGTGTAGTGGCTGCCTGGTTGTAGTTTTCGGTATTGCCTGTGCCGTTCAACTGGCGCACACCGTTTACATAGCCTGTCCAGGCCGAACCGGTAACTACAGGGGCATGGTATCCAATAAACGCATTGGAAGGCGTGGTATTGCCGGTAGGATTGTAGATTACCGCATTGGGATAACGTGCCGGAAGTGTAAGCAGCGGATTGACTACACCCTGATCGTTGGTCCAGGTATTTCCACCGTCGGTAGAAATATCATAGCGAAGATTTCCTGAACTTCCGCCAAATGAAGTAGCATTGTTGCGGTGAATAAATACAACAGTATTCAGGTTTTTGTTTGCTGCAACAGGTGTGGTACCGTTACGGATATTGGTAAACATGTTGGATGCGCTTCCGTTGGCCACGCCCGTGGCACATGGTTGTGCAGCCAGCATACTTCCCAAAAATAATGAGGAAAAGAGTAGGAGTTTTTTCATTTGCAGAGTATTAAGGTTAACAGCAATTTACAAGAAATAGCAACAGAAACTTGTATCAGGGCATATTAATTTCATGATTTTGTCCATGTAAATCCTTTATTTCTTTCTTGCTGCACCCCAAAGTCTGAAATTCTGGTTTTGATTGTTGTTAAAGGAAGTTGTTATTCACAAAAGATTATTTACCTTGTCGAGCCCTGTTGTAAACTCAAAGTCAACACACTACAAGGAAAAAATCCCAAACATGAAAAGAATTATACTGTTCAGCGTATTTGCGCTTGGTTCGGTAGCTGCTTCAGCACAGTGTACCACTACCAATGCCACATCCTGCCAATGCCAGAACGCGCAGCAAACCAATTGCGACCTTTTACCCGATATTACAATATCGTGGCAAGGCATCAGCAACGGTGGTTACACAGAGTATTCGCAGAACTCAACCGACATGACGTACAATCAGGGCCCCAATGCCGGTCGTTTGCGTGTAACGGGTTCTACGCCAAACATTGGCCATGGCCCGCTCACGGCACGTGGTGTGGACTCGCTGGGCTATCGCTGGTTCATTTGCGGAACAGATACATTTTCAATTTACGATCCGAACTCCACACAGCAGTTTACCTGCCCCAACGGGAATCCCTCTCCTCACCAGATCATTTTCCAGCGGATCTATCACAAAAACGGTAATACCATGACTTACCGTGAAGAATCGGCCGGAACAATGACCTATCATCCCACTCACGGCCACAACCACGTGGATGCCTGGGGCGTGTTCACACTTCGCATCGAAGATCCGAACGATCCGAATCCCACTCACTGGCCTATTGTAGGTCAGGGTCAGAAAATGGGTTTTTGCCTTATGGATTACGGCCAGTGTGGCTCAAGCTCATACATTGGGCACTGCCGCGATACCAATACCGTATATAACAACGGTAACATCCTCATCAACTCAAATTTCCCCAACTGGGGCCTCGGCGGCGGACAGTACAACTGTTCGCAGGTTGAGCAGGGAATTTCATCGGGCTGGACGGATGTGTACGGTAAGCACCTCGACGGGATGTGGATTAATATTCCTCCCGGCACGTGCAACGGCAATTACTGGATTGTGGTAGAAGTTGATCCGAACAACAACTTCGTTGAAGAAGATGAAACCAACAATTACACCGCAGTACCCGTAACGCTTACCCAGCAAAACAGCAGCAACCCGATCATTACTATTGCTGCAAACCGTAACCCGGTAATTTGTCCGGGCGAAAATATCACCCTCACTGCATCGGCCGGCACCGCGTTCCTCTGGAGCAATGGCGCCACCACACAAAGCATCACCGTAAACCAGCCGGGCAACTATACCTGTCAGGTTACCACGTTCTGCGGCAGCGGCACAGCTGTATTTAATGTCTATGCCTCGGCAGTTGTAAACCAGCCCGTAGCGGCCGGCGATACCGCCTGTGTGAACACAACCATTACACTTAACGCCAGCGGTCCCGGTACATTGAAATGGTATGATAACGGTGGTAATTTTGTGGGTACGGGCAGCAGCTTCATTACACCGCCCATCACCGCATCAACCACATTCTACGTTGAATCTGTAGTGTCGCAAACCGATACCACACATGCCACGCCCCACAACAAAAACATGGGTAGCGGAAGCAACGTAACCTCTGCTCAGTACGAAATCTTCAACGTATTTACAGCAGCCACACTGCTTGATGTAAAAATCTACGCCAACGCTGCCGGAAACGTTACTATTCAGCTTCAGGACTCAACCGGCGCCATGCTGCAGTCGCAGGTAGCTACACTGGTAGCCGGCGAACAGCGCGTTACGCTCAATTTCAACCTTACACCCGGCAACAATTATCGTTTGGCCGCTACCGGCACCAACCCCGGTCTTTTCCGCAACGATGGCGGTGTGAGCTACCCTTACGACCTGCCCGGCGTACTGCGCATTGTAAACTCATCGGCCGGTTTGGCACGCTACTATTACTTCTACGACTGGAAAGTAGCCACCACCAACGAAACCTGCGCCAGCGTACAAACCGCAGTGCCGGTAACTATGGATCTCTGCCTCGGTCTTGGCGAAGATCCCGGCTTCCGCCAGTCGCTCAGCGTAGCACCCAACCCGAACAACGGTGTGTTTAACCTCAGTTTCAATGCCTACAACCGCAGCGATGTAGCTGTGTTTGTAACCGACCTCACTGGACGTGCGGTTTACAACGAAACCATGCAGGGCACACAGGGCAAAGTAATGCGCGAAATCAATCTCAACGGCCTTGCCAAAGGAGTATATATGCTTAATGTAGTGTACGAAGGCAAGTCGTATGTAGAGAAAGTAGTGATTGATTAATTGCTCAGATGAAATCATTCAAATACAGTTTACTGCTCCTGCTGGCACTGGCCTGCAGGAGCAGTTTGCTTTTTGGTCAGGCTTCGTGGACGATATACAATACCATCAACTCAGGACTGCCCGATGATAATGTGCGCGCCATTGCAGTCGATCATCAGCAAGTAAAATGGATTGGCACTGATGCCGGGCTGGTAAAGTTTGATGGTACAAACTGGACCGTATTTAACAGCTCAAATTCGGCACTCCCCGACAACAGCGTGCGCACCATTGTGGTAGATGATACCAATGCCATCTGGATAGGCATGTTTCAGGGCGGGCTGGCTAAATTCGACGGGGTGTCGCAATGGCAAATCTGGAACACCGCCAACAGCGGCCTGCCCAACGATTTTGTGCGCGGCATTGCATTCGATACGTCGGGCTATCTCTGGCTGGCCACAAGTTCGGGGCTGGCGTATTACAACTGGAACAGCTGGCAGGTGTGGAATACGTCGAACTCTATTTTGTTTTCCGACAATATTTCAGGCATTGCCGTGGGGCCCACCAACCATAAATACCTCTGCACCATTAACGGTGGTTTTTATGATATTAACGATACAGGCTGGGTGATGTATTCGATTGCGCAGAACGGATTGCCTGATAATTCGGCCGTGCGCGTAGTGCTCGATACCAACCAGACTCGCTGGTATGCATCGCCTGCGGCCGGGCTTATGCTCAACTACAATTTCAATTACTGGACTTGGTACAATACACTTAATTCCGGCATAGGATCCAATGCGCTCACGGATGTCTGCATCGACTCGTTGCAGCGGAAATACTGCGCCACCATGCAGCGCGGCATTATACGGTTTACACCGCCCGCAGGCTGGACCATTTGGGATACGGCATCTACGCCTATACCTGATGAGTATGTGCAATGCGTGGCCAAAGAAAACAATGCGGTTACATGGGCCGGCACACGCATTGGCGGATTAGTGCGTATCGACGAAAACCCTACTTCAGTGCAAAGTATAAATGCACAAACGCAAGCCCTGCGCATTTATCCTAATCCGGCTTCGGCTGGCCGCATGGTAAGTTTGAGCGCACCGCTTGCTGCCGAAATTGACTTCTACAACAGTACCGGCCAGCTTGTAGCTTCACTCACCACACCCGACGGGCAGTTCCGGCTTCCCTCCGAACTCGGCGCAGGCATGTATATGACCGAAGTACGCTGCGAAAATCAAACATATCGTATGCAGCTTATTGTGTATTGAGCATTGCTCCACTGCATGGCCTGTATGCACACATGTTGTATTTTTCGCGCATCAAGCACTCCGCTATGAAGGCCATTCCGCAATACATCCGGCACATACTTCTTTACGGCGTTTCACTGGCGCTGCTGGTGATGCTGCTCAAATGGATGCAGTGGAAATTCCTCATCATCGACCACTCAACCGAAATATATGTGGGACTGATTGCCGTGTTTTTTACCCTGCTCGGCATCTGGGTGGCAAAACAGCTTACCCGCCCCAAAGTGCAAACCGTGGTGGTGGAAAAAGAAGTACTTGTTTCGGACCCGCCGCAGCGCAATGAGGAGGAACTGAAAAAACTCGGCCTGAGTGCGCGAGAAACGGAAGTGCTAGAACTTATCGCCAAAGGAAACAGCAATGCCGAAATTGCCGCACAGCTTTTTCTCTCGGTAAGCACCGTGAAAACACACGTCTCCAACCTGTTCGTGAAAATGGATGTGAAAAGCCGCACACAAGCTATCGAAAAAGCCAAACGTCTGAAAATCATTGTGTAGTTGTGCAGGCAGGATAAAAATAGTACCCGGCTCATACCCGTTTTGGTACTAAAGTATGAGTGGTTTCTGACTGTACAACTGCATTATTGCAGCAAATCAAACTCAAACCTGAAATGAAAAAAATTGCACTCGTTTACGGATTAATTGCCGGCGCCATTTTCTTTGCAAATATCGTTGTGCTCATCAGTCTCATGCACAACAATCCCAAGTATGAAGGAAGCCTTCTTGTGGGCTATACCATAATTGTACTCACATTTTCGCTCATTTTCTTTGGCGTAAAAAATTACCGCGATAAGTTGTCCAACGGAATCATAAGTTTTGGTAAGGCATTTAAACTTGGTCTTTTCATCATGCTTATTGCCTCTACTATTTACGTATTAACATGGGTAATTGGCAGTTCCATTTTCGTGCCCGATTTTATGGAACGATACTCAGAAAGCGTAATTGCCGAAGCCACCAAAACCGGGCAGGATGTAGCGGCCGTAACCAAGGAAATGGAAGAGTTTAAAGCGATGTACAAAAATCCGTTGTTTATGATGATGATGACTTACCTCGAAGTATTGCCAGCGGGTTTGCTTATTTCGTTGGTGAGTGCGTTGATGTTGAAACGTAAGACGAAACAGGCTGCATGAGGTATATACAATCTGTTTGTTAACGTGTAGTACGGCTAAGGTTATTCCCGATCGGGGTGAATAATGATGTTCTTCCCTCACTGCTTAAACTCGGCCGCAAATGCCCGCGAGGCATGAATTTCCATGCCGTTGAGCAACACAAAAGTTAAGCCGCGGCCGCTTCGCCTGATGGTTTGAATGTGATTGCGGTTTACGAGCTGGCTGCGGTTTATTTTGAGGAAATGATGTTCGGGAAGTTCGGACTGAAGGCGTTTGAGGGTGATGAACTTGAGCACCTTTTTATCGCGGAAGTAATAGCACACGAAATTCCCGTCGGATTCGAGCAAATACACTTCCGATAAATCCGTGAGGTAATGCTGTGTGCCCGACTGTAGCATGATTCGTGTTTTGCTGAGGTCTTTCGAGGCCGATTCCTGCTGTTTTTGAAGCAGCCGGGCTATACATTTTTCGAGCCTGTCCTGCTGTACGGGTTTCAACAGGTAATCCACGGCATCGGTCTCGAAAGCCTGCAGGGCAAACTGATCGTAAGCCGTGCAGAAAACCACATGGGGCAGGTAACTCAGTCGCTTGAGCAGCTCGAACCCGTTGTGCGGCGGTATTTCTATATCGAGAAAAATTACATCAGGCCTGTAAGCGGCAATCATTTTCTCCGCCTCATCAGTCTGCGTGGCAATACCTGCAATTTCGATTTCCGTATAGGCGCGCAGCAGATCGGCCATTTCTTCGCGGGCCGGACGTTCATCGTCAATTATTATTGCGCGAAGTTTATGAAGCATACAAAGGATGTTTTATAACCACCTGAACCATAGGCCCGGCAAGTTCCCGAATGGAAACAGAATCGGTTTCGGGTGTAACGTTATTTAAAAGCGCGTCTATGCTTTTCAGCCCGAAACCCGGTTCAATACCTTCGAGCTTCCCCGTGTTTTCAACTACAATGAGAATATGTTCTTTCTCCTGTGTAATGCGGATGCCGATTAATCCCGAGCCGGTAATTTTTGATATTCCGTGTTTGATGGCGTTTTCAACCGTATTCAACAGCACAAACGGAATGATGAAATTGCCGCCCACACCTTCATCGACAGAAATCGAATAATTTAAACGCTCATCGAATCTGATTTTTTCGATTTCAAGATATTGACTCACAATACTGATTTCATCGTCGAAGCGGCGTTTTATCGCACTGTCGGTTAAGTTGTAGCGAAGTATATTACTCAGTTTATCCAATGCCCCGGGTGAACTCTGGTGGTTGTTTTTTACCAGCCAGCGAATCGTATTCAATGTATTGAACATGAAATGCGGGTTGAGCTTGGATACCATATTTTCGTACTGCAACCGCTGAACCAATTTTTCCTGCTCCAGCAACTTGTTGCGTAGCTGGTGCTGGGCCTCAATGTATTTGTAAAAATGAAACAGGAGGAACCAGGGAATGACTTCCACCACATTCTCAATAACGATAACCAGATTAATGCCAATTAGCGAGCCGTTCGACTTCCCGGCCAACGTTTCGAGTTCCTGCTTCACCGAAGGATCAACCTGAATTACCACAACCTGATAAACTGCCAGACTCAGAAAACACCCGATTGTACATACCAGAATCGACTTTCGGATATTCGTATAGTCGTGCTTTCGCCAACGCAGTATTTCGCGATACGCCGATGAGATTGCCACACCCAGAATGCAGATCAGCAACACATAATCCCACGGAAAAAATTCATCCATTCCGGCCAGATAGCCCGGCACAATACGATACATACCGAATAAAATCCAGTACAGCGTATTGATCAGATAGAATTTGCGGTTACGTGCTATACTCATTCATGCAAATATATCGGCAAAGCCGGTTACAAATGCCAGCGAACTCCTATACCTGCCACCGAAAAACTGGCTCCGAGCGGAACATCGCTGCTAAACCAGTTGCGAATGACAATCACATTGCCGTTTACAAACACATCGAGCGGTAATTTGGTGAAGCGATAGCCCAACTCGGCCTGCGGCCGAATAATTTGCCGGGTATAGATAAACTTGCCGGGATAAGTCATTGCCACCCATTTTTCGCCATTGTATTTATAAACCAGGTCAGCGCGCCTTGCCTGTTGCATGCCCAGGCCAATTTCCCAGCCCCCATAAAAGCCTTTGAACAGGCGATAATTTCCGCCAATGGTTAAATTGAACTGAAAACTTTCATCGACCAGCGTGTTTTTGTGAAACCCGATTTCGATTCCCGCATAGGTGCGCCTGTTGTGTCTGACTTTGAAATTGTAGTCGGCCGAAGCATAGAAATAGGGATGAAGCACATTAAACACCTTATTCTCCACCCCAATTACTTTCACAAGATTGAAGTTTCGCGTTTCGGAAATTCCGGCTTCAAAGCTCCATTTCCCGGAAAATTGTTTTTCCGAATCCTGCGCATTTACCGCACTGGCAAAAGCAAGGAATGCCATACACAATATTTTTTTCATCACGTTCAGGGATTGAAGTAATAGTAAAACAGGTAATTCATCTCGTCTTCGCTGGTTACACCATAACTCACCGTGTTGCCGGTTTCATTACGGTAGGTAACAATGGTGCGCAGTCCCTGCCCGGCTTCGAGTATGAGCGGAGTGTTTATGAAATAACCCACTTCCGGGTGCTGATAATCGTAGCTCGTGAGAATGATTTCCCCATCGCGCGGGCCGCCCACAATCTGTACTTTAAATTCCTGCCCGCGTTTGTGGTAGTGCGGTGTCATGAGCACAATTTGCGTGCGTCTCGTAAACAGCTCTTCGGTGGTAATGGTGGTGGTGGCATTGGGCGGAAGGCTGAACGACTCGTTGCCCAGCACACCGTTTTCCACAATCTGCTGAACCTGATTTCGCGGCAGCGTGTACAGGTTGCAATACACTTCACCGAAACGGGTGTTGTCGGTGCGGTTGAAGTAATGCGAATTGCAAAGAATTTTCATGTCGGCCGGCATACGCAAACCATAGCCTGGCGGAAGTGCCAGGGTATATTCCGAACTCTGTGCTTCGTACAGAATGAAATCACGATTTACCGTCGATAACAAATTGAACGTGCCGTCGAAATTGTTCTGATCGTACATCACATCCGGTTCGGGCAGTGGAAAATTCCCGTCCGAATAAAGGGTACTGAGTACAAAATGATGTGTGCCCGAACGGCATTTGCTTGTAATCCGGTTCACGAAAATTTCTTCGCTGTTGTGCAGGTCGCGGCGAATGAAAATTTCGCGCTCGAAATTGGCCGGAATCGGAAACGGCTCGATATGCAGTTGATAACCGCTGTCGGCTGGCAATGGTGCCAGACCTGTCCAGGCCGGAATATCGTTCGGGTCGTAATCGACTGTTTTTTTGCAGGAGCCGGCAAGCAACAGTATTGTGCCGCCAAGCAACAATAAATTTTTCATGTGCATTGATGATTAATGTGCGTGTAGTAATCGGTAATCGGCCACCACACCTGTGCGCGGTGCTCCGGCAGCAATCCATTGCCGTATAAATTCGATTTCATTACCCGTGAGCGGGTTGGCTCCCAACGGCATTTCGTTTCCGAAATGAAATTGCGGAAAAGCATTCCAGTTTACCTTATGATACAGAAAACTGCTGTCGGGCACACCCGGTTTCACTAATGTTAAACCGCTGTCGAGGGCTTGCGTATTGCGCGGAACCACGTTCACCAGTCGTTCGTAAACATCGCCCCCTTCGAGCACTAATCCGTGCTGCTGGTTGGTGGCTTGTGCAGCACTGTGGCAGCCCGATGTGCTGCAGTTGTGCTTGAAAATATGCTGTTTCATATTTTCGAAACTCGCCAGATTGGGATCAACAGTTTCCGCGGGCTCTGCAGACTCGCGTTTGCAGCCATTCAACACACTAAGGGAAATAACTCCGGTAAACAAAATCAGATTCAGGACTACACGCATGGCAATGAATTTTGAATCAAAACTAATCAGGCCATACGGCAAGGCATGACACATCTTGATAAACCGGAAAAATACTTGACGAACGGAACACAAAATACAAACCGGCCCTGACAGCATCGTCAGGGCCGGTTCAAATTAACGGCGTGTTCCGTTTTTCTGGTTCTTTACTTCAGCAACGATACATGACCGGTAAGCTTCTGTACCCGCCCGGTGAAGTCTGTGGCAACAATTTTATATACATACACATCCTGCTGGGCTACTTCTGCTCCTTTATTTGCGGTACCATCCCAGCCAATTTCCATTTTGTCTGTGGCAAAAATATGGTTGCCCCAGCGGTCGTATATATCCATGTTGAAGGCAATTATTTCAAGTCCTACGGCCATAAACACATCGTTTTTGCCATCGCCGTTGGGTGTAAAGGCATTGGGCACAAAAAGTGTCTGCTCCGGATTTACCTCAATGGTTTGCCAGGCAGTATCGGTGCAGCCGCCATCGCCGGTTACTACCAGCATTACCTGATAGGTGCCGCGTCCGCTGTACGTGTGCGTGGGCGAAGGTGTGGTGGACGTGGTAGTGTCGCCGAAATTCCAGAACCAGCCCAGCGTGTTTGCCGATGAAAGATCGGTAAAGATTACAGTGGGTTCGAGTGTGGTAATTTCGGTTGATGATGCGATGAATGATGCGTTGGGTGAAGCGTAAACCGTAACCTGCACCACAGTAGAAGCATTGCCAGCACAACCAGCGGCTGATGTGGCCACCACATTTATGGTGTATGTGCCGCTCACCGGATAGTCGTGAAACACCGGCGAGCCTGTGCCCGTGTTGCCATCGCCAAAGTCCCAGGCATAGAAGCAACTGCTGTTACCGGCATTGTTGTCGAAAATTGTCAGCCGTGCTTCGTCGCAACCGCTTATGGTTTGCGGCTGCAGCAATACTACAGGCAGCGCATTCACCGTAACCTGCGTGCTTCCGGTAACCGATACATTGCACACATTGGTAGCTGTTACCACATACGTAGTAGTTGTTTGTGGTTGCACGGTGTAAGGCCCTGCCGTATTCCATCCGGCCACATTCCAGTTCCAGAGAATTGGTCCGGTGTTGCCGGTAACCGCACAGCTTACTACAGCTGTATTACCTGCACAAATACTGGTTGACGGGCTCATGCTCAGGTTGGCCGGAGTAAACTGGAATACATCAAGCACAATTGTATCGGCGGGGCTTGCGCATCCGCTAGCATCAACAGCCTGTACAATGTAGCTTGTGGCTTGTGCAGGATACACCGTGTACTGCGGACCGTTGCCCAGCGGCACATTCCAGTTGTAGGTGTAAGGCCCGTTGCCGCCATTGCCCATAGCCGAAATTACAGCAGGCTGTGCAGGACAAACCGTATCGTTGCCGAGTGTGGTTATTGTAACCGGCGTTGGCTCAAGAATGGTAACCGTGGTTACTGTGGCACAGCCGTTGGCATCGGTTATACTTACGGTTTGCGTGCCTGCTGCAAGGTTGTTTGCAAACGGCGAAGTTTGCACCGGCACCGTACTCCATGCGTAGCTGTAAGGCCCGGTTCCGCCGGCAGCTGTAATGGAGGCGCTGCCGTTGTTGCCGCCGTTGCAGGTTACATTGCTTGCACCGCTAATGGTGGCCGAAAGCGGTGCCGGCTGCGAAATATTGGCTACTGTTAATGCCTGGCAGCCATTGCCGTCGGTGATACTTACTACGTAAGTGCCTGCCCCCAGATTAATAGCCGCCGGACCCGATTGCGCGGGGACACTGTTCCACGTGTACACATACGTACCCGTGCCGCCCGACGCAAGTACCTGCGCCGCACCATTGCTGCCTCCGTTGCACGAAACCGGTGTGGTGCTCACAAGTCCGGTAATGGCTGCTGGCTGCGTGAGTATAATGCTGCCTTGTGTCGTGCAGCCGTTATCGTCGGTAATGCTTACCGCGTATGTACCTGCACCTAAGCCGGTGGCCTGTGCCGTTTGCTGTGCGGGGGTGGTGCTCCAGTTAAACGTATAAGGTGTGGTGCCGCCGCTGACAGCTGCAAGAGCTGCACCGTTTGTATTTCCGTTGCACAAAATCGGTGTGGTAATGCTGGTGTTTACACTCAGTGCTGCAGCAGGTTGTGTAATGGTTACCGTGCCCGTAGAAATGCAGCCATTGGCTGTGGTTACGGTTACACTGTAGGTGCCGGGTGCAAGGTTGTTAAGCGTGGCTGTGTTGCCGCCGTTGCTCCACACATAGGTGTAGGGTTGCTGGCCGCCGTTCATGTTGGCGTTGGCCGATCCGTTGTTGTTGCCAAAGCAGTCAATATCGGTGCTGCTCATTACCAGATTGCCTGGTGCAGCACCCTGTGTAACGGTTACGGTTTGCACCATCTGGCAGCCGCTGCCGTCGGTAACGGTGCAGCTGTAGGTGCCGGGCGTGAGACCGGTGGCTGTTGCATTGTTGCCGCCCGACGGGGCCCACGTATAACTGTAAGGCGATTGACCGCCCGAAGCAAGCACTGCTGCTGATCCGTTGGAGGCATTGCAGTTGGCCGGTGAACTGGTGGCGCTGGTGGCAAAGCCGGTAACCGTAATGCAATAGGCAAATGTTTGTGAGCCGGAATACGGGCAGTTATCATCGCTTACTGTAATGGTAAAGCAGTGCGGCACATTGCTGATATCGGCCGGGCCGGGTGTCCATGTAAATGTGCCTACGGGCAGCGGGCCGGCCGTTTGTGTAAAGGTGGCGTTGGCAATGCTGTTGTTCCAGCTCAGCGTAATGTTCTGATTCGGATCGGGATCAGAGGAGTTTACAAAGAAGGAAAGTGTGTTGCCGGCACATACACTGATGTTAAAGTTGCTGGTGTTGTTTATGCCCGATACGGCAGGCAGCGTGTTTGTACACATAATGGTGCGTAACTGAATATCGCGCACTACGCTGCCAATGAGAATGCCGTTTCGCCATTCTTCCACGCGCACAGCCATTACCGTTACCAGCAGCTGCGAAGGCGTCATGCAAATATCACCGTTGGTGGTGTTAAACGTCATGGCCGGGTTTGATGCTACCGGCTGCGTAGCGGAGTAAGGTGTAACGTAGGTTACAGTGGATGTGGCACTATTGGCGGGCGGTATGAGCGCATACACCAGTGAGTCGCCGTCGGGATCAGTTGCACCGTGGTTGAAGCAATAGCTTTGACCTACGCATACAAACGGGATCGGCCTGTTTGAGAAGGTTGGTGAATTGTTGCAGGGCGCGTTCAGATTATTGAGCAGCGACTGCACAAAAATGTTCTGCGATCCAGGATTCTGAATCGTGCTGATCGCATTGTTGCGGCAGCAAAAATTAAAACTGAACACCCAGTCGGTACACGCCATTGGTAATGTGACGGTGCCTTCGTAGATGAATTCTTGTACGCCCGGATTTTGACCGCCGTTGCAAACGGTCAGCATGTTTGGACAGATGGGCGTAACGTCCTGTCCGGTTCCTGCAATGGGGTTGAGGACGACAGAGAGGGATTGGTTGCAGGAGACTGAAGCAATGTCTATAGTGACATTATTGGGCGCCTGACTACCGCTGCAATCGCGGTAAAAGGCGAGGCGTAACAGGTATTGGTTGCCGCCAAGGCAGGTGTAGGTTAAATCGGCGCCCTGCGCATGGGTGGCTTTCAACTGATGGTTTGCCAATGGCAATAATGCCAGTATCATCAGGAAGCGCATCCAATTAACCCGGGTGTGTGTGTAGCTTATTCCCATAGCTTTTCTCCTTTCCGGTTAAATGATTTGTGTGAAGCAAAGAACTACCTGATCTAACGCCCCTGATGAGTACAGAGTTTCGCAGATTACACAAGCTTAATCATGGGAATAGGTGATGCGAATTTTTTTGAGGAAGCTAATTCGCTGAAAATCAAAATTTCAACCAGTAATCGTGGAAATGTTACGCATCAAAAAAGAAACAATATTTTTTTCGCTGCGTATTAAATGCTTTTGCTCTTCTTTGAAATATAAGAAATAATATGATGTTTTAGATATGCATCAATAAGCGTGCCATCCATAAAATAGGCATTTTAAGTATCTGATATTATTCCATTAGTTCAATACTTATTTTTCGGCAATTTGCATCTTTCTGTCGATAGTTTGTAAAGACAATGAGGTAGTTTACCCATTTTGTCGGTAGTTGGTTCATTTTCTTCGGGCAATGGAATATGAAATCTGATTATCAGGTATTGGTTGAGAATAATCTAAACGCCATATTAAATTAATATGCAGTATATCAATTGATTAGATCTGTATAGGGCTTTGCCCTGTTACCTTTCCCCGAATTATCCGACATTATATTCGTGAATCCATCACACAACGATATAAACAGGGATTTCCTGACCCGCTATGCGGGCATACATGAGCGTTTTGCGCGTTACTGCCGGAGCCATGCGTGGGGATTGCTTGATCCGGAGGATCTGGTGCAGGAAACCGTGCTTATTGCGTTGCAGCGTTACGAAAGCATAAAAGACCGCGAAAAGCTGCTGGGCTGGATGATTTGTGTGGCGAACAATTTAGTGCGTGATCTTATGCGCAGGCAAAAATTCTCGGCGGTGTACGACGAGAAAATGCTCCGCCGCATGGAAAGCCGCACCGGCAGCCCCGACACGGCAATGGATATGCACTACCTGCACAAAGCCATCAATCAGCTGGGTGCACAGGAGAAAGAAGCCCTGCTTATGTTCGAAGTATCGGGTTTCAGCATGCAGGAAATTGCAGATTTGCAAAACTGCCGTGTAGAAGCAGTGAAAACCCGTGTAAGCCGTGCCCGACAGCGGGTACGCAAACTGCTCGACGATGAAGGTGTACCGGAATTACGTCAGGAACATTCATTCAGACTCACTTCATTACTTTAATACAGAATACAATAAATTCATAACCACGACCATAAAATGACAGATCAACGCATCACCGATCTTTTTAGCCGGCTCAATGAGCTGCCTTCGGAGGTGCCACTGAGCGAAGTGGAGCACTGGGCCCGTCTCCATGCCGCAGGTCAGCTTATGCCGCAGGCTCCCAATGTGGGCGCACCGGGCAAATTACCGTGGTACTCATTTAAACCACCGCTTTACATGACATCCATTCTCATTGCCGGCGCTGCATCGGGCCTTGCAGCTTTAATAGCCGTAAACACCACATCCGATAATCCTGCCCCGCAGCAAAACCAGCCCGCTGCCGCACTAACAGATTCTGCACTGCTCATGCCGGCCGATACGCCGGTGGTGAAAGTAAATGTGAAACAAAATCCCGATGGCGATTCACTCCGCCGCGAGTATATCATTAACGCACCGGCAAATGCACGCATCACCGTATCGGCTGCCGATGCCGACGCAGTGACCAATGTGCAGATTACGCCCGACGGTGTTGAAGCAACCACTGATGCTGCTCAGGAAGATCCCGACGGATATTCTTATCAGTACGAAAGGGGTGAAGATGGTGGTGTGGATATTGAGGTAAACAACCGCGGCAATTACAACGACGTCTGCTACTGCAACACGCAAAACGACAGTTTACAGCACGAGTTTGTAAAACAACTTCTGGCCGACGGCATTATCAGCAGCGATAAGAATTATACGTTTATGATTGATATGCGCAAGTTTGTGGTAAACGGCAAACGCCAGTCGGCTGCTGTGCATCTGAAATACCTGCGTTTGTACGAACAGCTGAATGGCGACGAGCACATCTCCGGCAATTTCTCGTGGCAGGTGCAGGTATCTTCCCGTTAAGCGACTACAGCAAGTAACAGCAAGTTTACTTCGAAAATGCCCGGCGGTTAAGCGGCCTGCAGCACCGAAGTAAAATCAATGAGCAGCGAAAACAAATCGTCGAACTCGGTAAGCGGAAGTGTTTCGCGCCGGTCGCAGGTGTCGTGATAGGCTTTTATGCCCCCCAGTGTATAAATGTAAAAGCAGGGCACATCGCGCTCTGTAAAGTAATAATGATCGCTGATAGCGGCTTTCCCCCGCGGCTTGATGAGGGGAAGATAACTGCGCTGCGCATTAAGTTTCTGAAGTGTTTTAAAGTCTTCATCAAACAAGCTGGCATTTACCACGGTGATGCCTTCATCACCCGTGCCGATAATATCCATGTTGATGAGAAACTTAATGCTGTTGAGCGGGAAAAGCGGATTGCGGCAATACCAGCCTGAACCAAGCAGCCCCACTTCCTCGGCACCGAAAGCCATAAATACGATTGAACATTTGGGCTTGTTGGCCGGGTTGCTGTAATGACGCGCCAGGCACAAAAGCATGGCTACGCCGCTTGCATTGTCGTTGGCGCCGGGAAAATATACATGCTGCCCCATGCGGCCCAGATGGTCGTAGTGCGCAGTAAATACAATGAACGAATCAGGCTGCTCGCTGCCGCGTATGTAGCCGATTACGTTTTGCGATGTGTAGTTGCGGATATACTTAGCACCGATTGCCACATCAATTTCACTCACCGTTTTCCACGCGGCTTCAATTTCAATTACCGGCACAAGCGATTGTGTTTGCGAAAAGTCCCAGGGATTTAATTTGGTGCAGGCATCGCCCTCGTGTTCGTGCATGATATTTAGTTGCACGGGCAGCAAAATGCCTTTTACATTGCGCGGGAAGCGCACAAAGTTTACCAGCAAATCGCGCTTGGCTTTTTCGCGCACACCGGTTGTATCCACCAGCACAAATACTTTCTTAAGGTTTTGTGCCAGAAAGGCTTTTATCCCGGCATCGGTTTTCACCACATTCGAATCAAACCGCACCACCTGATAATGTCCTTTCACCGAAGGCGATGAACTGCGCACAATGAAATGCTCGCCCGGATCGCTCGTTTCGCGGCGGCCGTCTTTCCAGATAAAGGTCATTTCCACTTTACCAGGAAATGTATTAACCGGGAAAGAAAATGGCTGCTCAAAACTTCCGCTTTTGTTGAACGAAAGCAGTCCAAGTTTTTTAAACTCATTGCCAATCCACGTGGCTGCCACTTTATCGCCTTTGTTTACATAGCCGCGTCCGTGCATGGCCGGCGAGGCCAGCGTGTCGATAATGCTGCGGGCGTAGGGCAGTTGCGAAACCACATCGCTTTGTTGCGCGGCCAGCTGGGCCAGCAGCAACAGGGTAAATAAAAGCGAAAGGCTGAGACGAGGCATGGGGTTGATTAGCTGAAACGACGTTTTACCACATTGCGAAACAACTCAGCCGGCTCCGAATCGGCAGACCAGCGGTATTCGCTTTGCAGTACTGATACAAAAGACTCAGCCTCGCCGGGCGAGGAGCTGGAATTAATATGATTAAGTGCTTCGTCGTAAGCAGCTGCATCGCCGCCAAAGAGATTGCGCAAGAACATAAGCTTTTCATTAAACCCGATCAGGCTGCGCACGTCTTTACCCGTGGCTGCAGGCTGCGGCGCTTTCGGTTCGGCTTTGGGCGGTTCGGGCGCTTTTACTTCGGGCACTGCCACCGGTTCGGCTTTGGGCGGTTCGGGCGCTTTTACTTCGGGCACTGCCACCGGTTCGGCTTTAGGCGGTTCGGGCGCTTTTACTTCGGCAATTGCTACCGGTTCCACTTTTGGTGGTTCGGGTGCTGTAATTTCAGGTTCCGGCTTCTTCTCCGGCACGGCAGCAATAACAACCGGCTGCGGCATAACAACCGTTTCGGGCGTTTCTTCCTCGTCGGGCAAGGTATTGAGGTAGCTGAACACCACGGCTTTGCGGTGCAGCTGCTCGATGCTGTGCAGGATAAGGTCAATATCGGTTTGCGGAACGTTGCGGGTAGTGCCAATTCTGTCCGACTGATTCTTAATACTGTCGATGAGCGCAGCAATCTCCTTGCGGAGTTCATTTTTACGCGGCTTCTGATGGGCCATGAGCGATAGGAAAACGCCTTTTTGGTTAGATTTGCCGGAAAGCGGCCGGCTTTACAAAATTACACATTTTCCGTCCGCATATCCGAGAACAATGTTCATCGAAAATACACAACATCCGCAAAAGCGCCGTGGCTGGATCGAAGTCGTTTGCGGATCTATGTTTTCCGGCAAAACCGAAGAGCTCATCCGCCGTCTCAAACGCGCCCAGTTTGCACGGCTAAAGGTGGAAATTTTCAAGCCTGCCGTGGATACGCGTTACGACGAAACACAAGTTGTATCGCACGATGCCAATGCCATTCACTCAACCCCCGTGCCTTCTTCGGCAAACATTCTGCTGCTTGCCAGCGATGTGGATGTGGTGGGAATTGATGAAGCGCAGTTTTTTGATGAAGGACTTACGCAGGTGTGCAACCAGCTGGCCGATAACGGCATCCGCGTAATTGTGGCCGGGCTTGATATGGATTATCTCGGCAAACCGTTTGGGCCCATTCCGGCACTCATGTCGGTAGCCGAATATGTAACCAAAGTGCACGCCATTTGTATGCGCTGCGGACACATCGCCAACCACTCACACCGCATTACCGGCGGCGAATCGCTTATTCAGCTGGGCGAAAAAGACAGTTACGAACCACTCTGCCGCGACTGTTTCAGCGAAGCCATGCAGACTGAGCATCCGCAGCCATGAACTACCGCTTTTCTGATATTGCCCGCATCCTGCACGCCGCGCCGCCCGCCGCCGACGGGCCTGTGCAGCACCTGCTGATCGACAGCCGCAACACGGCACAAACCGAGGCGGCAGTATTTTTCGCCATACGCGGTGAGCGGCACGACGGCCACAGCTTCATTGCCGATTTGTATGCGCGCGGCATCCGCTTTTTTGTGGTGTCTGAAATGCCTGATGCCACTGCATTTCCCGATGCAGGCTTTATTCAGGTAAGTGATACGCTTACGGCCTTGCAGGAGCTTGCCGCGCATCACCGCCGGCAGTTTCATTTTCCGGTTATTGCCATTACGGGCAGCAACGGAAAAACCATTGTGAAGGAATGGCTCTGGCAACTGCTGCGCGATGATTACCGCATTGTGCGCAGTCCCAAAAGCTACAACTCGCAGGTAGGCGTGCCGCTTTCGGTGTGGCAGATGAGTGAAGAACATACGCTGGGCATTTTCGAAGCCGGTATTTCACGCACGGGTGAAATGCAGCGCCTGCAAAAAATTCTTCGCCCCGATGTGGCGCTGCTTACCAACATCGGCCCTGCACACGACGAAAATTTTTCATCGCGCGAAGAAAAAACACACGAAAAACTCAAACTCCTCGAAGGCGCCACACTTATTATTTCCGGCAAAGACGATGCGGCCACCTACGGCATCCTTGCCTCCGGCGAAGGCGCTGCCAGCCAGCGATTCAGCTGGTCGCGCAAAACAAAAGCCACACTCCAGCTGGCCGATATCAAGCGCGACGGGCACGAAACCGAACTCAAAGGGGTTTACGACCACCGGTTTGTCACCATCCGCATTCCGTTTACCGACGAAGCCTCCATTGAGAACGCCATTCATTGCTGGTGTGTGCTGCTGCATTTCGAGCTAAGCGACGAGACCATTGCCGCGCGTATGAAACAGCTTACGCCCGTGGCCATGCGTCTGGAAATGAAAGAAGGCGTAAGCAACTGCTCGGTCATCAACGACAGCTACAACTCCGATCTCGGATCGCTGTCTGTGGCGCTCGATTTTCTGAACCAGCAGCAGCAGCATCCCAAGCGCACACTCATTCTGAGCGATATTCTCCAAAGCGGGCGCAACGAAACCCAGCTTTACGGCGAAGTGGCCGCGCTGCTTCAGGCCAAAGGCATCAACCGCATCATTGGCATTGGCAGCGCCATAAGCAGCCAGCAGCAGTTGTTTCAGGTGCCCGAAAAACAGTTCTTCGCCACCACGCGCGATTTTCTGGCTGCCTTTCACGTATCGCAGTTTCACGACGAAACCATTCTCATTAAAGGCGCGCGTGCATTTGGTTTCGAGGCCATCAGTAAAGTGCTTCAGCAGAAAGCCCATGAAACGGTACTCGAAATAGATCTTAATGCTGTAGTGCATAACCTCAATTACTTCCGCTCACGCATTCACCCCGGCACAAAAATTATGGCTATGGTGAAAGCATTTTCCTACGGAAGCGGAAGTTTTGAAATTGCCAACGTACTGCAATACCATCGTGTCGATTACCTGGCGGTAGCCTATGCCGATGAAGGGGTGGAATTGCGCCGCGCGGGTATTACATTACCGGTAATGGTAATGAATCCCGAAGAGCAGAGCTACGAAACAATGATCCGCTACCAGCTGGAGCCTGAAATTTTTTCGTTCCGCATCCTTCAGCTTTTTGATGAGGTGGCAAAACGATACCGTCAGCGTCACCCTGAAACCCCGCCGGTGCCCGTACACATTAAACTCGACACCGGAATGCGCAGGTTAGGGTTTGAGCAAAGTGAAATAAACGAACTGGTGGTGCGGCTTAAAAATGCGAAAGACTTAACCGTGCGCTCCGTGTTTTCGCACCTTGCGGCCAGCGATGAGGAGGAACATGATGGGTTTACCAACATACAGATAAAACAGTTCATTGCCATGAGCGAGGTGATACGCAGTCATTTCGCACAACCCGTTTTCCGACACATCCTCAACTCGGCAGGCATTGTGCGTTTCCCGGATGCACAGCTTGAATGTGTGCGCCTCGGTGTAGGACTTTACGGCGTGGGGGTGGATGAAGCTGAACAAAAACGACTGCGGCAAATAGGCACACTACGCACCACCATTTCGCAAATAAAAAATGTAGCTGCCGGCGATACCATTGGCTACAGCCGCAAAGGAAAAACAGCGCGCAACACCCGCACCGCCACCGTTCCCATTGGCTATGCCGACGGGCTGAGCCGTAAACTCAGCAACGGTCGCGGATGTATGTGGATAAACGGAAAGCCCGCACACATCATTGGCAATGTGTGCATGGATATGTGCATGCTCGATGTAACCGACATTGACTGCGAGGAAGGTGACGAAGTAATTGTATTCAGCCCCGAGCACCCCATCGGCGAACTGGCTGCAGCTATGGAAACAATTCCTTACGAAGTGCTTACCAATGTTTCGGCCCGCGTAAAACGGGTGTATTATCAGGAATGAGCCAGACTGAATCTTTGCAGCGTTTGAGCACGTATCTGCACACGTTTGGTTTTCTGACTGAAACGGATGTGAGGGAAATGCTTGCATTTGCCTCTTTCCGCAAGCTGGAACGGAATGATTTTTTTATTCGTGAAGGAGAAGTAAACAAGGAGGTGGGCTTCGTGCTTTCGGGTATTTTCCGCTCGTTTTATGTATCGCCTCCGGGCGATGAGATTACTTACTGCATTTTATTTCCCGGTATTTTTATTGCTGCTTATTCCTCGTATATCACCGGTAATCCTTCGGTTGAAAATATTCAGGCCATTGCTGCGGCAGAATTAATCGTTATTCCGCGCAGCCAGATTCTCCGTCTTTCAGAAAAAAGTCCCGGCTGGCTGCGGTTTGAGAAAATGGTGGCCGAGCAGCAATACCTCGAACTTGAACGAAGGTTGTTTCAGTTTCAGAAAGAATCGGCGCTTGAGCGTTATCAGTCGCTGCTGCGCGATTATCCTGAATATGTGAAACACATTCCGCTGCATTATCTGGCAAGCTATCTTGGTATTACACAGCGCCACCTCAGCCGCATCCGCCGCGAGGCTGTTGTTTAATAGACAAATGTCCTCGTTACCTCTTTTTATGCTGCAATAGCTTTGCGGCATGAAAAAGATTCTGGTTATCAATTGTCATCCCGACAAAGCAAGTTTCAATTTTGCACTGGCGGCAGCTTATTGCAAAGGCGCGCAAAGTGCGGGCGCAGAAGTGGCGGAAATTGTACTTGCAGATCTTCACTTCGACCCTAATTTGCGGCATGGTTACCGGCAGCGCACCGAACTTGAGCCGGATCTTCTGCAAGCCTGGCAAAAAATACAATGGGCCGATCATCTGGTGTGGATTCATCCGGTGTGGTGGGGAGGTTTGCCTGCCATTGCCAAAGGCTTTATCGACCGGCTTTTTTTGCCCGGCATGGCGTTTAAGCCTCGTCCAAACAGTGTGTGGTGGGATAAATTGCTGGCGGGTAAAACAGCGCATATCATCACCACACTCGATCAGCCGGGCTGGTATTACCGTTTCGCATTCGGGCGGCCGAGTGTGAACCAGTTAAGGAAATCAACACTCGAATTTTGCGGTGTGAAGCCGGTGCGGGTAACCTATATCGGCATTGTGAAAACGGCTGATGAAGCGAAGAGGAGGGAATGGTTGGAGAAGGTGAGGAGGTTGGGGGATACACAGGGATAGGTTAAAATACTGCAAGTTGCTGCGGTGATATTAATTGCAATTTTTATGAATGTCGAAATTAGTCCGGTATAACAATCGAAAATTGCAATAATTTAACCGGTGTTTTATCAACAGATTTTCGCAAATCGGGCATGATTAGTTATTTTTGTATTTGAAAATAAATCATTCAATGCAGTCTCAAAGTCAAAAGCGTTCTAAAACAACAAATCAGGAAGCTATTCCAGAAGAAGTTTTGCGCTCTGTAATTTCGCATTTACAGGATAAACTTGATGCCCGTAGAATAGAAAAGGAAATGTTCACCGCCTCCATGAAAAAAATTACCGGAGGCAAAGGGTTTACATTAACTTTTTCAAAGTAATTACAGGTGCCTGGTAGGTTTGATTATTGATTTACCCAAAATAAAGTTTATCCCATTTTCATTTATTGTGGCCAGTTTTATATGCCCGCCTACAGTGGGTATTTCTTTTGTGTAAGCCTGAAAATCGCGTTCAACTTTTAGCAGAAGGTATGCCAGATCGGCAGCTTGTTGAAGGCTTATATTTGAAATATGAAACATTTGTGCCTCTTAAATCTGGCTGTTTATTATTTGGAGGGTTTGGGTTTCATCCAGAGACTTGAAAAAGCCATTTGGCAGTTGCTTTCCTTCAACAATGCCATTTTTACCCAATTCCTGTTTCAAGGAATCTAAAATCAGATTTTTTATCTCCAAGCCCTCGATTATTCCTCCATATAATATTCTGTATGCTATTCCTGGCTGACCATCGCAAACAATGAGTTCTTTTACTGTGTTTGTATTTATGCTTACTGAATTAATGTCGCTTGATGGTTTTACACTTACTTTAAATACATGAGGAGTGAGGGAGTTTTTATCAAAATGAGAGAAAATGAATGTGGTTTCTCCAATAGATCCGTGTTCATTCATGTGCGCACTTACTTCCTGATGTAATATTTCACAGAACTCTTCGATTTTTCTGACAATTCCCTGTTGCCTGTAGCTGCGTTTGTTTTTCTGCGTTTTTTTCTTGATTTCGGCTACCAGATTGACAATACGTTTATTATTAATTATTGCCGAACCCGCAGTTGAGATGAGAGTATAATCATCATATTCAAAGAGTTTGTTTTCGAAGTCTTTTGTGTGAGATGGTTTGGTTTGAAATAGCTGTGTTATTTCTTCTTCTGAAAATGAAAAGCCATTTTTCTTTTTTGCTACTGCACGGTTTTTCTCGATGAAGTCTTCCCAGTCTACTCTTTCCAGTGTTTCCGTAAACGAGGAAACTAAAGAATCAGCAACAACAGCAATCCCATCTTTAGCAATTACGCTTGCAATAAAAGTCATACATCAAGTATTGGTTGAATTTGTAAATATAAATACGGCGACAGGTGTATGTCAAGGAGAAAATGTGCGAAGAGAAAACTTATATATAAACAACAGCGGCAGAAGAACATTCTTCTGCCGCTGCTATATTTATAAACTACTAATTCAATCTACACAATCCGTTTCAGCGCCGATTTCAAACTCACGCGCTCATCAATAATAGCGGCAAGTTTGTCGATACTCACACGCTCCTGTTGCATACTGTCGCGTTCGCGGATGGTTACGGTGTTGTCTTCGAGGGTTTGATGATCAACGGTAATGCAGTAGGGAGTGCCAATGGCATCCTGACGGCGGTAGCGTTTTCCGATGTTGTCTTTCTCTTCATAAACGCAGTTGTGATCGTACTTGAGCAGGTTCATAATCTCAAGTGCTTTTTCGGGCATGCCGTCTTTGCTCATGAGCGGGAACACGGCTGCTTTTACAGGGGCGAGGAAAGGCGGAAGATTAAGTACCACACGTTCGGAGCCATCGTCGAGTTTTTCTTCTTTGAGCGAGTGCGAGAGTATGGCGAGGAACATACGGTCGAGACCAATGGAGGTTTCGATTACGTAGGGTATGTAGCTGTGGTTGTCTTTCCAGTCTTCTTCGGTTTGTGTTTTACGCAGTTCCGAGTTTTGCGGGCCGGTGTAGTCGGGATCGAAGTACTGGAGTTTTTTGCCCGAAAATGCCTCGTGGTTGCGCAGGTCGAAATCGGTACGCGAGTGTATGCCTTCGAGTTCCTTGAAGCCGAAGGGGAATTCAAACTCGATATCGCAGGCGGCATCGGCGTAGTGCGCCAGTTTGAGGTGATCGTGGAAACGGTATTTGGTTTCGGGGAAGCCCAGTGCGCGGTGCCATTTCATGCGGGTTTCCTTCCAGTGGTTGTACCATTCGGTTTGCGTGCCGGGGCGGATGAAGAACTGCATCTCCATTTGCTCAAATTCACGCATGCGGAAGATAAACTGGCGTGCCACAATTTCGTTGCGGAAGGCCTTTCCGGTTTGCGCAATGCCAAACGGAATTTTCATGCGGCCGGTTTTCTGCACATTCAGGTAATTCACAAAAATGCCCTGTGCGGTTTCCGGACGCAGATATACTGTGCTGGCATCACCCGCCACTGCACCAAGCTGCGTGCTGAACATGAGGTTAAACTGGCGCACCTCGGTCCAGTTGCGTGAGCCTGATACTTCACACACAATTTCCAGATCAAGAATAATCTGGCGAAGCTCCTCCATGTTATTGTCTTCGAGCGCCGTTTTGAAACGCGTATTGATTGCGTCTATTTTCTGCTGATACTCTACCACACGTGCATTGGTGCTGCGGAACATGTCGGCATCAAACGTTTCACCGAAACGTTTGGCGGCTTTCTCCACCTCTTTCTTGATCTTATCTTCAATTTTCGCCACCGCCCCTTCGATAAGCTGATCGGCGCGGTAGCGTTTTTTCGAATCCTTGTTGTCAATCAGCGGATCACTGAACGCATCCACGTGGCCGGATGCTTTCCAGGTAGTAGGGTGCATAAAAATTGCCGCATCAATACCCACAATATTCTCGTTCAGCTGCGTCATGGCTTTGTACCAGAACGTGCGGATGTTGTTTTTGAGTTCGGCGCCGTTCTGGCCGTAATCATACACAGCGCTTAATCCGTCGTAAATTTCACTCGACGGGAAAATGAATCCATACTCTTTACAGTGCGAGATAAGGTTCTTGAAATGATCTTCCTGATTAGCCATAGTGGCGCAAATATAGTACGCATCAGTGAGCCCACAGTCACCGGGTATCCTTTTGATTTTAAAAATTGATGTGTGGAATATGCCGTAAGAAGTTTATATTTGATTGTGATGCAGCGATTTATTGCTTTTTTTATTCTGCCTGTGCTTTTCGTTCCTGCCATGTTGCGGGCCCAGGCCACACACGCATTTCATGCCGAAGTACTTGGTATGGGTGGTCTGTACAGCTTCAGCTACGAGCGCACTTTTGGCGCAAAACAATGGATGCTTCAGCCCGGATTATCATTTTTTGTGGCCGACAGCAAACCACTTATTATTATTCCGGTGATGTTTAAAAAGGCTTTCGGCAAAGGCGTTCACCGCTTTGAAACAGGCATCGGTCAGGGTTTTACATTCAGACCCGACAACGGGCTCAAATTTTTTATGCGCGGACTGCTGCTGGCCGGATGGCGCATGCAGCGCAACGGGAGTCCCTGGATTTTTCGCGCATTTTACATGCCCTATATCTCCTACCTCATCAACGTGCAATACCAGCACTGGGGCGGAATAGGTATTGGTTATCAGATAGGAGGGAAGTCATGAAAAAAGTATGCCTGGCAACAATGCTGCTGATGCTGGCCGGTTGCTATAAAGCGCGTAACGAATACCTCGAAACGGCGATAAAAGACTATGCGGAAGATTTTGAAAGCTACACGGCATTTCCGCAGCCTGCATTTCTTGCCAACTGGCCGGGGTCGCAGCTTACGTTTTCGCAAAACAGAATTTCCATCGACTCCACATTTTCGCATTCCGGCAATAAATCGTTGCGCTGCGAGGCTACCAATACCCTGGGCGGCGATGTATCGAAAGCGAGCATTCTTAAAAACGATCTCGGCTTTGAGCAGGGCGAAGAAATTTACTTCGAATGCTGGTATTATCTCACCGCAAGTTCGCTCCCCAACATTTTTATTGCCGATTTTGAAGAGCCTGCCACCATCAGTTCAAGTCCCGGTTTCAGGCTTATGCTGAACGAAAATGGCGAATTGTGTGTGGAGCGGAATAAAATGAACAAAAGCACACTTTCACAAACGGGTTCACAGCCGCGTGTATTTCCGCAAATGCAATGGGTGCGCATACAGCTCGAGGCCAAACTCCACAAACGAAATAACGGCTATGTAAAAGTGTGGCAAAATGGCGAACTCATTCTTGAACACTACGATGTACAAACCCTGCCACGCGATATGATTTACGTTACACAGGGCACTGCGGCCGTGCTGCGGCAGGTGGAAATCGGGCTCACGGCAAACAGCAGCAGTGGTTCGGCGGTAATGTATGTGGATGATATGCGAATCAGAAAACTGCGTTAACCGTACTTAGTTAAGTTCGCCACACCACTCAGCGGGCTTCACATACCCTGTTTGTATAATTAGCTATTAATTATCCGCTTATAAATCAGCAGGCGCATACAACACATTCACAGACTCTAAAACTGCTGCGTGAGTATTCCGTATGTAAAGCTCCTGAACGCCCCGTTCACGCCTTAACCTTACCATTGGCTCAGTAACGGCTTCCATTCACTCATTTAGGCTGGCGTTTGGCTTTATGCCAAACTACTTTCGGGTCATAATTACAAAAGACCAGAGGGGCTGTAAGGATTTTTGTCTTGATTTTGATGGATTTTTTGTCCGATTGAGGCGGCTTTTGCAGCGGATCTTTGAAAAAGATCTGTGAAAAGCCAACGAAAAGCGGGTAACTAAGACGCAAAATTTCTGGGAAGAAAAATTCAAAGAGCCTCTGAAACCGAATGTGCACAATTTCGTCAGTGGTAGCCGAAAAACTGTAAAAGAGTAGGCATCATAACCCAAAACAAATCACATGAATACGAAACTGTTTACAGCCGGTTTGGCCGGCGCAGGCATACTGTTTGCAGTTGCATTTGTCAGCTGTCAGAAGGAAGAACTGATTTTTGCTGACAATAATGAAACAATCACCGGGCAAAAGGGCGGTAACCCCACAGTGCAAACCCTGAATCCTCCGGTGGGCGGTAAAGCCTATTCGGCTGTGTTTAATAGCGCAGGAACCTGCACGGGAGGCCCCATTGTAACCTATAATTCTTCAATTCGGTATTTCAATCCGACCAATGGAACCGGAGAGATTATTGTAAATAATCAGGTGTGCTATGCGCGCGCTGTTGCCGAAAATCCACTGGGTTGCGATATATATGTTGCTGTGGGGACTTCCGCCAGCGGTGTTAGTCAGTTATTCACTATCAGTAACACCGGCGCGCTTACGCTTATCGGGGACTTACGGAATCCCAACGGCACACCTTTTTATGTGGATGAAATGGAATGTGACATTTCCGGCAATCTTATTTTTCTGAACGGAGTAAATGTATTTTCCGTTCCACAGGCCAACATTACAGGCCCCAACATTACAGTTCAGTCTAATGGTACTATCGGATCAATTACGGTGAACCGGAAATACTCACTTTGCCGGAATGGTATTCAAATGCGGGTTGTATTGGATAACAAGCCGTTTAGCGGGCCCACTACTACCACAATTTACAACCTGACCGTGCCCATGAGCGGCTCGGCAACAATTGCCGGGGTGGCAACCTACAACTCGCCGGTGAATAGTATTGTGGATATTGCCACGTACTATCATGCGGGTGTACTTTACTACGCCAAGTCAGGCAATTTATACAATCTTGTTGCCGGAACCAATGTTGGTATTGCTACTATGTCAACATTTAACGACATGACCTACCGCGGAATTTGTAATCAGTAGCTTGTTTTACCCGTCCCAGTCCAATACCCCTTACCGGCTTGCCTGAACAGGTGAGCCGGTTTTTTTTTGCCCGGATAAAAATAATTCCTTTGCCTTACCTTTGCTGCATGATTGAAATTGGCCGCACACTGGTAGCTACCGAATTACTTGAGCGCAAATTTGTGTGCGATCTTACCGCTTGCAAAGGTGCCTGCTGTATTCACGGCGATTCGGGAGCTCCGCTGGAAGATGCGGAAACAGATAAGCTGGAAGAAATTTACTCGGCTGTAAAACCCTACATGACACCCGCCGGCATTGCGGCTGTGGAAGAGCAAGGAACCTGGGTAACCGACAGCGACGGCGATAAAGTGACACCGCTCGTGGGTGGCGACAAGGAATGTGCCTATGTGTATTTTGACGAGAAAGGAACAACCCTTTGCGCCATTGAAAAAGCATGGAAGGAAGGCAAAGTAGATTTTCAAAAACCGGTTTCCTGTCATCTTTACCCCGTTCGCATTACACCCTACAAGAAATTTGATGCGGTGAATTATGAGCAATGGGATATTTGCGCGCCGGCCTGCTCCTGCGGCGATAAGCTCGATGTGCCGGTATTCCGCTTCGTGAAAACGGCGCTCATCAGAAAATACGGCGAAGAATGGTATCGTGAGCTTGAAGAGGCCGACCGGCTTATGCGTAACGCATAATTTTACTTGTGAAAAGCTGTAGCAGTGAGTATCTTTCGATACTCACCTGACTCAGCTCACATGAAACGTTTCCTGTTATTTTTGTTAAGCATCCCGGCATTGTGCCCGGCTCAGTTTATTTCACAACCCGCAGGCAGTGCCTATACGTTTCAGTCGGGCGAGTGCATTAGCGATGCGCAGCGTGCGCAAATACGCACCCTGCTCGACAGCAGCAGGCAGCAACTTATTGCACAGGGCCGGCTGAGTAGTGTGCACAGCGCACAGCAGGTGGCGCTCAACTGGCCCCTGCGTTTCCGGTCGGGCATTACGGAATATAATTTCTACTCCATTTCCGGAGGTGTTGATCATAATCCGCAATTCCCTAACCAACTGCTCGATTACAATTGCGGTTCACTTACCTATGATACCCAAAGCGGCTACAACCACGCCGGCACCGATTATTTCCTCTGGCCGTTTGCATTCAATAAAATGGACAGCTCGGAAGTAGAAATTGTGGCCGCCGCCGCCGGGACAATTATTTATAAGTCAGACGGTAATTTCGACCGGAGCTGTGCATTTAACAGCAACAACTGGAACGCCGTGTATGTGCAGCACAGCGACGGCTCCGTGGCCTGGTACGGGCACATGAAAAACGGTTCGCTTACCACCAAAACTGTGGGTCAGTCCGTAGTGCAGGGCGAATACCTCGGTGTAGTAGGCAGTTCTGGTAATTCAAGCGGTCCGCACCTGCATCTCGAAATTTACGATGCAGCCAACAACCTCATCGACCCCTATGCCGGGCCCTGTAACTCGCTCAATACAACCAGCTGGTGGGCTTCGCAGGAACCCTACTTCAACGGTGGCATAAACCACATTGCCACAAACAGCCAGCCGCCGGTATTCAATGCCTGTCCCGGAACCGATATCCGCAACGAGCGAGATTATTTTCTGGGCACTGACACCATTTACCTCATGCTCTACTACCGTTTCCTCGAAACCGGCGACAATACCACATATACCATTTACCGGCCTAACAATACAGTGTGGGGCACATGGCCATCAACCCACAATGGCCCCGATTACACCGCAGCCTGGTACTATTACTGGATTATACCCGGTGTTGGTGCGCCTAACGGGCAGTGGAAGTTTGAGGCCACCTACAACAATCAGACTTATTACACTTATTTCTACCTCGGCACTACTGCTGCTGAGCAAATGCAGGCAACGCCTCCCGCAGCCAGAGTGTGGTACAACCAAGCCGCCACCACACTGCAGCTGGCCTCTACACAGCAGGGTATTTTGTATGTGTTTGATGCGGCCGGGAACCGGGTAAAGGAAACTGTAGTGCAGGATGCCAATGAAGCCGTGTGGTGCGGCGATCTTGCCGCAGGGCTTTATATCTATCACTTTGCCGGAGATAACGGGGCCTCGGTAGCCGGGAAAATGGTGGTTTCGGCCAACTGATGCCTAATCGTAATTCAGCGGTTTCCGGCGGGAGTTCAGCACGTTTTTCAAGCCGGTAAACAAAACCGGCTGTTGAAAGGCGTAGTGGCTTGTTGTTCAGCAGAATGTGTGGTATCGAGAGGTTGAAGCAGCCTTTTACGCAGGAAATTCCGGTTTGTTTTAGGGCAATTTTCAGATGTATTTCCGCTGAAATTTGCAAAGGGGTAAGGTAGATTTTTATTAAAATTTACATACACGCGCCGTACCCCGCACCGTTATTGAAAAAAAGCAAAGTTGTAACCCGTTTTCAACAGAACCGGCTCGTGTAGTGTGTTGACAACTTCGGGACATTGTTAATGGAATGGACTTGACTCCTTCGCCCGATTTCTAAAAATTTGTTGTCGGCGATAACGCTGAAGCAACCAGAATCTAAATGCTTCAACGCGAAGAGATTAACCAGAAACAGCAGGCACACCGCCTGCTTTTTTCGCCACAAAAGATTGATAATCAAAAAATAACATACACTTCATCCCAAAAGGAGGGCAGAATTATGGCAGAGACGACAGAACCGATTTTGGTTGATAATAAAGACCGCTTCGTGTTGTTCCCGGTTAAGTTCCGGGACATCTGGGAAATGTATAAAAAGGCAGAAGCCAGTTTCTGGACTGCTGAGGAAATCGACCTTTCGCCTGACCTTACCGACTGGGCGAACAAGCTGAATGATGATGAGCGTTATTTCATCAAGAACGTGCTGGCGTTTTTTGCAGCCAGCGACGGGATTGTGAACGAAAACCTGGCCATCAATTTCATGCGCGAGGTTCAGTATCCGGAGGCGCGCTGCTTTTATGGCTACCAGATTATGATTGAAAACATTCACAGCGAAACTTACTCGCTGCTGATTGATACCTACATCAAAGATCCGGTTGAGAAAGACAAGTTATTCCACGCCATCGACACTGTTCCGGCTGTTGGGCGTAAGGCCGAGTGGGCGCTGCGCTGGATTTCGAACGGTTCGTTTGCCGAGCGTCTGATTGCATTTGCTGCCGTGGAAGGCATTTTCTTCTCAGGCTCATTCTGCTCTATTTTCTGGCTCAAGAAACGCGGCCTGATGCCCGGCCTTAGCTTCTCAAACGAACTCATTTCGCGCGATGAAGGCCTGCACTGCGATTTTGCATGCCTGCTCTATACAAACCATCTCCAGAACCAGCTTCCCAAAGAGCAGGTTACACAAATCATTGCCGACGCAGTGTCGATCGAAAAAGAATTTGTAACCGATTCGCTGCCCGTAAAACTTATTGGCATGAATGCCGAACTCATGTGCCAGTACATTGAGTTTGTGGCCGACCGCCTGCTCGTGGCTTTGGGCTGCGATAAAATATACAACGCCACAAACCCGTTCGATTTCATGGAAATGATTTCGCTGCAGGGCAAAACCAACTTCTTCGAAAAACGCGTGGCCGAATATCAGAAAGCCGGTGTGACCTCAGACCGCAGCCAGAATGTGTTCAGTCTCGACGAAGATTTCTAATTCAGCCAAACCACCAGTACCCCCACATACTCATCTCTAAAACACACACGCTATATGTACGTAATCAAACGCGACGGCAGCCGGGAATCGGTGAAATTCGACAAAATCACCGCCCGCATTCAGAAGCTCTGCTACGCCCTCGACCCTGTTCACGTGAGCGCGGTTGAGGTAGCCATGAAGGTTATTCAGGGCATCTATCCCGGCGTGACCACCAGTGAGCTCGACAACCTGGCAGCCGAAACCGCTGCCTCGCTCACGGTAAAGCACCCCGATTACGCCTTGCTCGCCTCACGCATTGCCGTTTCAAACCTGCATAAGAACACTGAAAAGTCGTTCTCCAAAACAATGAGCATGCTCTACAACTACGTGGACCCGAAAACCGGTCAGCGTGCAGCACTCATTGCCGACGATGTACACGAAATTATTCAGGCCAACGCGCAGCTGCTCGACTCAAGCATCATTTACGACCGTGATTTCGGCTACGACTATTTCGGGTTCAAAACCCTTGAGCGTTCGTACCTGCTCAAAATTCACGGCAAAATTGCCGAGCGTCCGCAGCACATGCTCATGCGTGTTTCGGTAGGTATTCACAAAGACGATATCGAATCGGCTATTGAAACCTACAACCTCATGAGCGAGCGCTGGTTTACACACGCCACGCCCACACTCTTCAACGCCGGCACACCCAAGCCGCAAATGTCGAGCTGCTTCCTGCTTCAGGTTAAAGACGACAGCATTGACGGTATTTACGATACCCTGAAAAACTGCGCCAAAATTTCGCAGAGTGCCGGTGGTATCGGTCTGAGCATTCACAACGTGCGTGCTACCGGTTCATACATCCGTGGCACAAACGGAACCTCAAACGGCATCATCCCCATGCTGCGTGTGTACAACGATACCGCACGCTACGTGGATCAGGGTGGTGGAAAGCGCAAAGGTTCCTTCGCCATTTACCTCGAACCCTGGCACTCGGATATCTTCGAATTCCTCGACCTGCGCAAAAACAACGGTAAGGAAGAAATGCGTGCACGCGACCTCTTTACCGCACTCTGGATCCCTGATCTGTTTATGAAGCGCGTGAAGGAAAACGGCGAGTGGTCGCTGTTCTGCCCCAACGAATGCCCCGGCCTGCACGATTGCCACAGCGAAGCGTTTGAAAAGCTTTATACCAAATACGAAGAAGAAGGACGCGCCCGCAAAACCATTAAAGCGCAGGACCTCTGGTTTGCCATTCTCGAATCGCAGATCGAAACCGGAAACCCGTACATGCTGTTTAAAGATGCGGCCAACCGCAAATCAAACCAGCAGAACCTCGGCACCATCAAATCATCAAACCTCTGCACCGAAATCATCGAATATACCTCGCCCGATGAAGTGGCCGTGTGCAACCTCGCTTCTCTCGCACTACCCCGCTTCGTTGATCAGGGCAAGTTCGACCACCAGCGCCTGTTTGATGTAACCTACGTGGTGACCAAGAACCTGAACAAAATTATCGACGGCAACTACTACCCCATTCCTGAGGCGCGCAACAGCAACATGCGTCACCGCCCCATCGGACTTGGTGTACAGGGCCTGGCCGATACGTTCATTCTCATGCGCTATGCCTTCGATTCGCCCGAAGCCAAGCAGCTGAACATCGACATTCACGAAACCATTTACTACGCCTCCATGACCGCGTCGAAAGACCTGGCCAAAGAGCAGGGCGCCTACGAAACCTTTGCCGGGTCGCCGCTTTCAAAAGGTCAGTTCCAGTTCGACCTTTGGAACGTGAAGCCCACCGGCCGCTGGGAGTGGGACATTCTGCGCGACGAAGTAATGAAGCATGGTGTACGCAACTCACTGTTGCTGGCACCCATGCCCACCGCTTCAACCTCACAAATACTCGGCAACAACGAGTGCTTTGAGCCTTACACCTCCAACATTTACACCCGCCGCGTACTCTCCGGCGAGTTTGTGGTGGTAAACAAACACCTGCTCAAAGATCTCGTGAAGCTGGGCCTGTGGAACGATAACCTGAAAAACAAAATTATTGCCGCCAACGGCTCTATTCAGGACATTGCCGAGATTCCGCAAAACATCAAGGAACTGTACAAAACAGTGTGGGAACTTTCGCAGCGCACGCTCATTGATATGGCCGCTGATCGTGGCGCCTATATCTGCCAGAGCCAGTCGCTCAACCTCTTTGTACAGAGCCCCAACTTTGCGAAACTCACTTCGATGCACTTCTACGCCTGGGAAAAAGGCCTGAAAACAGGCATGTACTACCTGCGTACAAAAGCAGCTGCCGATGCCATCAAGTTTACGGTTGATACTTCAGCCCTTCAGGCTGCTCCCGAAACCACCGGCACCACCATCGAAGACGTGACCAGCGAACAACGCCTCGCCGAAATCGCCTGCTCACTCGACAATCCGGATGCCTGCGAAGCCTGCGGCAGCTAATACAGCCATTGAAGGATAGGTTTTGAAGAAAGAAGCCCTCTTTGCGAAATGCGGAGAGGGCTTTTTGTGTAAAGTAAAATTGAAGGCAACGTTTTTTATTTGCTGCGTCTGTATCTAAAAACCTGTTAATTGTTATAAGAGAAAGCTAAACCCAATATTACTTGAACAGGTAAGAAACGAAAACCTTCTTTTCGTTGCAATATGGCCTTTTGGGGCTGATTTACAGCTTGAACGAGGTAAGTAAGCCATCAACTCCGGTTGCCAGGCAAATGCAACCGTTGCAATTTTATCCCAACAAAACCCGAAACACATGAAAAAGATCATTCCCCTTTTGTGTATTGCCGCATTCGTTATGCAGGCATTTACCGGCTGCCGCCGCGAACCCGATACACTTACATACAGCAGTCGTTCCGAAGCATTTCTCAATGCTTTCTACGACCGGCATAAACCGCGCACAGAATCGTTTTCCTTTTCCGCATCAGCAGGATATACACATACTACACAAAAAGGAACAGTGGTTGTGATTCCACCCAACGCCTTTGTCGATCAAAATGGCCAGCCTTACAACAGCACCGTAACGGTTTCCATTACTGATTTGTACAAAAAGAGCGAAATGCTTTTTGCCGATATGCACACCGTAACCACCGGCGGTTTGTTGCTCGAATCGGCCGGCGAATTCAATATCAAGGCAGTAAACTCCATTCAGGTGCCACTCGAACTTGCGCCCGGTGCATTTATCCGTATAGAACAACCGTTGCAGCCCCAGCAGCAAATTGAACCGGGCATGATGGCTTTTATTGCGGAGCAAGACTCGGCAGGCGGAAACGGATGGGCACTGGCTGATACCGCAAGTGCCGCTCCACTCGTATCCGCACAGGCGAACTATATCTTTACGCTGTATTCATTTTCCACTCCGCTTGGCAATGGCACCTGGTGCAATTCTGATCAGCCGGCTTTTGGTACAATGCCCACCACCACGCTTACACTTAACGGAACCGATGACTACACGGAATTTTCAACCGATGTTTTTCTGATCTTCTCCGGTGTAAACAGTATGATTCATGTGTATTACGGTGGTGGTACGGGTGGAGCCGTGTTCCCCTATCCGTATGCACCGCAGGGGCAATCGTGCACGCTGGTAGCCATAGGTGCAAAAGACGATCAGCTTTATGCTTCGTTTGTGCCGGTAAACATTGGCACACAACCCACCAATGTAAACTTTACGCTTACACCAATCAGTGAAAACGATTTTGTAACGCAATTAGAGGCATTGAACTGATTGGCCGAGCAAGAAGATAAGCACGCTTAACAATATCAAGCAGGGGCTGCCGGGTAATATTCTGGCAGCCCCTGCCTGTTGTTATTCCCAATGAGAATGCGTAATCTTAACAAACCAATCATTCATCACCACATGGCAAAAGTTACATCCCTCGGCGGCATCCTCTTTAAGTGCGATGATCCGAAAGCACAAAACGAATGGTATCGCACACATCTCGGTTTACAAACCGGCGATTATGGTACCTCGTTTATCTGGCGTAAACACGGGCATCCTGAACAAACCGGCTTAACGGTGTGGAGTCCTTTCAGCAACAATACCAAGTATTTTGCGCCTTCCGAAAAATCATTCATGATTAATTTCCGTGTCGATAACCTCGATGAATTACTTGCGCAGCTTAAAGCACAGGGTGTGGAGCAGGTAGGCGAAGTGCAGGATTATGAGTATGGCCGCTTTGCGTGGATTATGGATCCGGAAGGCAATAAAATTGAACTCTGGCAGCCGCTCGAAAATGAATCGGAAGATTCACTCGGCAATGACATTACCGGTGTGGGTTACTAACTGCACGGAATTAGAATACACTTAAATACATAACCGGGTGCAAAAACCGGTATGTATTTTGTGCCGTTGTAAAGTAAAACCGCAAAATGATTTTATTGCACATTGCCTCCGCCAGCGACAGCGAATTGACGCACATTGCCGCACTGCTGCTGAAAGAAAAATTAGTGGCTGATGTGCGTATTGATACCATCAGAAGGCTCCTGCTGAACGAGAAAGGGCAACTTGAAGAAGTACCCCGCTTTTTACTCATCTGCAAAACCAAAGCATTATTATTCAACAGCATTGTAGATTTCATCCGCGAAAACAACAACAGCAGTCTCCCCGAAATTTATGCCCTGCCGTTGGTTAGCATGGAGCGTTCGCAGGAAGAAAAGGTTCGTATGCATACCAGACAGGTTTGAGCCTTGTGCGAGGTGTTGCCGTTTTGCCCCTTATCTTTGTCTGAAATAAATTTTCCATGAGCAACAACAGCAATTATCTGCACGGTTTTACCACTGAAGAACAGGACAGGCTTTATCGCCAGGCCCGTTTTCTCGAAAGTATTATTTACCGCGATGTGGAATTGAGTCAGGTAAAACAGTTGCTCGAAGTAGGAAGCGGTGTGGGTGCACAGTCGCAGATACTGCTGCGCCGGTTTCCTGATCTGCAGCTTACCTGTCTCGACTTTTCGCCCGCCCAGATTGCCCGTGCCGAACAAATGCTGGCCACCAGCCCGCTGGCTGCCGGTCGCTACCAGATCAGGCAGATGAATGCAATGGATATGGATTTGCCCTCGGCCACACAGTTCGACGGGGCCTTTCTCTGCTGGGTGCTGGAGCACGTACCCAGTCCGCAAAAAGTGCTTTCCGAAGTGCGCCGTGTGCTTACCCCGGGCAGCGTGGTATATATTACCGAAGTGCTCAATTCCACCTTTTTCCTTGAGCCGTATTCGCCCAATGTATGGCAATACTGGATGCGCTACAACGACTGGCAGTACGACAATGGCGGCGACCCGTTTGTGGGTGCCAAGCTGGGCAACCTGCTGCTTTCGCTGGGCTACACCAATATACGCACACAGGTAAAAACCATTCACCTCGATAACCGCCAGCCCGGCCGCCGCGCCGAAATGATTGCCTTCTGGAGTGAACTCCTCCAGAGCGGTGTGCCGCAAATGCTCAAAGCCGGTTACGTTACCGAAGAAACAGTTGCCCGGATGAAAGAGGAAATGCACAAAGTAGCCAAAGACCCCAATGCCGTGTTCTTCTACTCATTTGTGCAGGCCACTGCACATACCTGACCAGGCGCGCTAACGCATATCCATATCAAATGTATAGGTCCCGCTGGTGGCTACTTTCTCATTCCCGTCATAAATTACAAGATAGTATTGTAATTTATGATACTGCCCGTTTGCCAGATTCAGCTCGTTATACGGTATAGTAATTGAAATATCGGAATTGGCGGACTTGCTGTAGAGTGCATTCTGAAACTTTGGCATAAACTGGCGGCAAAACATCAGCTCAGCGCCCGATTGATTGACCAGCTTTTTACCATCGGTAAAGGAAAAATAGGCACATACCCGATAATTGTTGTTAAGCCCGTTCTCAATTGAAAACTGTGGCCTTATGTTGAGAAACTTATTCCTGTTGTTGAATTCGGTAATGGAAGAAAAATTGTGAATGATAGCCCCCTTTGTAAAATCGAAATAATAATGACCGCTTTTGAATAAATCATTCGAATGATTGCCCCATAATACAACCTGAAACTTCAGCTTGGAGTGACCCTGATTCATGTGTAATTCATCGTAAGGAATAAATAATTCCATTTTGGAATATCCCCCAACTGTAAAATCAGGGATAAATTTATACGAAACGGCTACCTGACCATCGGGTGCTTTATATTGCTGGTTAAAATCGCGCAGCATTTCACCATTTGCGTAATAGAAATAGGCGCTAAGCTCGCACGACTTTCCCATTGAATTTTTCAGTGAAAAAGAAGAATAAATCCGCATGCCCTTTTGATTATCCTTGAATTGATTATGCTGAATTTCAATCCACATATCTGAACACGTGGCTTCATCAGGGTTTTGTACCGTAGTGATTGGAAGCAGCGTTACCCTTTTCGGATACATTTCTTTAATCAGGCGAATATCTCCTTCTGATAAATCACTGTTCCAGCCTACCGAGTAACCGTTCCGGGTAAACTTTTTATCCACCGGATAGTGCATAATCGAATTCGGATCGTATTGCTGATTGGTGAGGTTTACGCTGTACCGGCTCAGCACCTGCTGATCCACCTGCTGTTTATTCCAGCCATGCGTCATAAAATAGTAGTTATATACGTATTCCGTATTCCACTGAATCGGGCTGAGCGGATTCATGTGCTCGTGAAGTAAGCCAAGCGCGTGCCCAAATTCGTGCAGCACAGTTGATTTTACCCACTCGTCGGCAGTCTTGTCGTCAAAGCCCTCAAAATTCATTGTCGGATTTCCAAAAGCGGCCTTTTGCCGGGCATTGGTACCGATCAGACTCCAGTAGCCGCCTTTTTGAAATGCAATCAGAATATCGGGCACGCCCGTGCTGTGAAAGTCGAAGGTGATGTTTGCATAATTCTCCCAAATTTTGGCATACCGCTCTATTCTTGTACGCACACCCTGCGTGCCGCCGTTGAACTGTACATGAATAATACTGCCGTTGGTCCATTGCACATTAGCAAGGTAAACTCCGCTGCTGCTGCCTGCGGCTACTTCCTGATGTTCGAGAATCTGATCGGTACACATTCTGACCTGAGCTAAGGCCGGAACTGCACTCATCAGCCATGCACACAGGAGGCTGACTTTCAAAGTTGTTTTCATTGTGTAAGGGTTTGAAATAATGTTTTAAAGTAATAAATAGTCCCGCACATGCTGCTCAATTGTGCATGCTGAGCCATAAATGAGTGCGACAAGCTATATACTTTCCGGGAAAGTGTATTAATCCCGCAGAGGGCCGAAGAGTAAGCCGGAAAAATAAGTGTAGTTTCTGATCGGTTCCCGGGGCGTTGTGGGCTTTACGCGATCAATATTGCATAAAAATGCGAAAGACCGGCTTCAGCCTGCCAGTCTTTCGCGTATTGGTGTGTTAAGCGGAATATTGTGAGCGACAACTATTCACGCTGTAGCAATCCGGTTCCAAAACCCATAATACCTGATTGCTTCACAAACATACATAGTTCAATAGTGTATTTGTTAATTCTATTTTAGCTTGTTTTTTGCTGATTTTAACCTTGGGTGCTTTTTTCTTCCAACAAGATGATTAATATTGCACCAACCAACACACCTGCGTAAATCTTATGAAAGCATTACCCTTTAAAATCCCCATAGTAGGGGATACCTCCGTAATTGTGGAGGAAGAAATAGAACCTCACTTTTACACTTACCTTCACCAACACGAGGAAGTTCAGCTAACCTGGATTCTCAAAGGTGAAGGTACGCTAATTGCCGGGAACTACACCGGGCAATTTTCATCGGGCGATATTTACTGGTTTGGCCCTAATCTGCCACACGTATTTCGTTGTGATCCAATTTATTTCCAGAACAAAGCCTGGCTCAAGGCGCAATCAATCTCGGTGTATTTCGATGTGTCGGAAACCCGCACCGGGCTTACTGATATTCCCGAGCTCACCGCCCTGCGGCAGTTTGCCAGCCGTTCGGGAAGAGGATTTCGGATTGAGCCGGAAAATTATGTGGCCATGACCGAGGCTTTTCTGAAAATTCGTGTGCAGCAGGGCATCCCCCGGCTTATGGCTTTTTTGCAACTGGCCGAAGAAGTGCTGCACCACAGTAGTTTGCAGCCGCTTTCGGATGTGCAGGCGGCTAAAGACCTTTCCGAAAAAGAAGGAACGCGCATGCACACCATTTACGATTTCACCCTGAAAAATTTCGATAAAGACATTAGCGTAAGCGACGCAGCTGCACTGGTGCACATGACACCCGAGGCCTTTTGCCGCTTCTTTAAAAAGCACACACGCAAAACCTATGTCACTTTCCTCAACGCCGTGCGCGTAGAGCAGGCCTGCCGCCGGTTGCGTACCGAAAACGACCAGCTTGTGGCCGAAATAGCCTACTCCTGCGGTTTTGGAAATGTATCGCATTTTAACCGCGTGTTTCGCAAAATAACAGGCAAAACCCCGCGCGAATTTCAGCAACAGGCCGTCGCTCAGGTGCAGAAAGCCAGCCGATGAAAAGCATTATCCGCAAACTGATTACCGGACGTGTCAGTCAGGTATTTATCGATAAGTCCGATGAATACCTGAACTGGCTGCTGGTGTCGAATCCCGGCATGCAGCACAAAGGCAATATCTATTGCTTTGAGCTGGCCGTGTGCGAGATGCCTCGCGGATTACCCGTACTCGAAATTGGTGCGCATGCCGGACTTTCGGCCAATATACTCACGTACCTGCTGCATAAACTCGGCCGCAGCGTACCTGTACTTTCGGCCGATCCGTGGATTGTGCGCGGCTACCGGGATGAGCAAGAGCCCGGTGAGGCTTACTTGCAGGTACTGGGCGATAATGCGCTGATTTCCCGCAAGTCATACGCCGATTTCATCTGTCAAAGCTACCTGCAAAACACCCGCTTCTTCAGTCCGCAAAACCAGCCCTACGGCTTTCGCCTCACGGCCGATGCGTTCTTCGAAAAATGGGCCGCCGCACAGCCGCTCACTGATCTCGAAGGCCGGAGTTTTGCCACTGGCGGCCAGTTCGGGCTCGTGTATATCGACGGCAATCACGATTACGACGATTGCCGCCGGGATTTCGAGAATGCTCACCGCTTTCTGGCTCCCGGCGGTTTCATTCTGTTCGACGACTCGGCCGACGGATCACCGTTTGGTTCCGCGAAATTTGCAAAAGAGCTGGAAAGGAATTCGGCCTACACGCTTGTGGCCAAAAACCCAAACAGGCTGTTCCGTAAAACGGGGTGACTTGACTTTTTTTGGCGGGGTGGTACTATTTTGACCAAACGGTGTTTACTTTCCGTTAAAGTTGGTCATGGTAAGTCCGATGCCGATGGTGGTGAATGCTTTTATCGCCTCGCTGCATTTTTCCAGCCGCTCAGGGAGCAGTTTTTGCTCGTCGGCATTCCATTTGCCAAGCACATAATCCACTTGGCGGCCTTTGGCAAATTCGCTCCCCACGCCAAAGCGCAGGCGGGCGTATTCCACACTGTTCAGCGTGGCCTGAATGTGTTTTAAGCCATTGTGGCCGCCGTCGCTGCCTTTGCCTTTAATGCGGATCGTGCCGAAGGGCAGGGCAATGTCGTCGGTTACCACCAGCAGGTTTTCCTGAGTAATTTTTTCGGCCTGCATCCAGTACTGGATGGCTTTGCCGCTCAGGTTCATGTAGGTGGTGGGTTTGATGAGCACGAGAATACGGCCCTTGTGCTTTATCTCTGTCACAAAAGCATGGCGGTCGTGCCTGAAAACAGCACTGGATGCCCCGGCAAGGGCATCCAGCACTGAAAATCCGATGTTGTGGCGGGTGTTGGCGTATTCGTCGCCGATATTGCCGAGGCCCGCGATTAAGTATTTCACAACAGCTTATTATTTTTTGCCTTTGGCAGCTTTCTTGTCATCGGCAGGAGCAGCCGCAGCCACGTTACGGGTGGTTTTAATGGTTACCACAGTCAGCGACGGAGCGTCGAGCAGGGCAAGACCATCAAGAGCCACTTCGCCGGCACGGATAGACTGGCCGAGATCGAGGGCGGTGATGTCGATAGTAATTTCACCCGGCATCTTGTCGATGGGGCCGCGCACTTTCAGTTTGCGCATTTTCTTGGTGAGTTTACCACCCGCTTTCACACCGGCAGAGTTACCGGTAAGTTTAATGGGCAGGCTCATTGTAACCGCTTTGCCATCGCCTACTTCCAGGAAGTCGGCATGAAGGATGCGGTCAGTAACGGGATGCAGCTGAAGGTCTTTCAGAATCGCTTTGTGGGCTACGCCGTCGATGGTGAGCTCCACAGTATGCACGTCCGGCGTAAACACGAGCGGCTTAAACTCCGCTTCGGTTGTCGAAAATGCAATCTGATCGGCACCACCGTACAGTACGCACGGCACAAGGCTCTGAACACGCAGCGCTTTAGCATCTTTTTTCCCTACGTTCGCACGACGCGAACCGCTCATAGCTACTGATTTCATTGCTTGTTGATTTGGTATTGATTGGATTTGATTAAAGATTTCAGATGATAAAATGTGAACTGATCGACTCGTGGTTTACGATGCGGTGGAACACATCGGAAAACATCTCGGCTACCGACAGCACTTTGATTTTGCTGCTTTCCTGACGCAGCGGAATGGTGTCGGTAACAATCAGTTCGGTGATTTTGGATTTCTCCAGGTTTTCATAGGCTTTGCCCGAAAGCACCGCATGTGTACAGAAAGCACGCACGCTCAGTGCGCCGCGTTCCATCATCATATCAGCTGCCTTGCAAAGTGTGCCGCCGGTGTCAATTATATCGTCCACCAGCACAATATTGCGGCCTTCTATTTCGCCGATGGCCGTCATGTGATCCACCACATTGGCGCGCGAACGCTGCTTGTAGCAGATTACAATGTCTGATTTAAGGTGTTTGGCGTATGCGTTTGCGCGTTTTGAGCCGCCCATATCCGGCGCCGCCATGGTCAGGTTTTGCAGGTTCAGGCTTTCGATGTAAGGAATAAACAGGGTAGAGGCGTAAAGATGATCTACCGGCACATCAAAAAAGCCCTGAATCTGATCGGCATGCAAATCCATGGTCATAATGCGGTGTACACCGGCCGTAGCCAGCATATCGGCTACTAACTTGGCACCGATAGCTACACGGGGCTGGTCTTTGCGGTCCTGACGGGCAAAACCGTAATAGGGCATTACCGCAATAATTTCCTTTGCCGAAGCACGCTTGGCCGCGTCCACCATCAACAACAGTTCAAACAGATTGTCGGTAGGCGGCATGGTTGACTGTACGATGAAAACGGTTGCACCACGTACGGTTTCTTCATACGAAGTTTGAATTTCTCCATCGCTGAATCGCTGAAAAGTCATATTTCCAAGCGGCTGACCATAAGACCGGGCCACATTCTCGGCAAAGTGCCGCGAGGCTGTTCCTGTAAATATTTTGACCAGTGATGACACGCGCAGTCGTTTTTAGGGCTGCAAATGTAGGAATTCGGCTGAAATACCGCAAGTTTTTCAACAGGTAATCTTTAAGAAGGATAGATAATTAAGTGCTTGTTTATCAATAAATTAATGCATAACTGCGAATTCCCTGGAGGATAATGTGTTAATATCTACGTATATTGGTCTATCTTTGACAAAATAATTCAATACCAATCAAATCAATGAAAACTGGAACAGTAAAATTTTTCAACGAAACAAAGGGCTTCGGCTTCATCAAGAACAGTGAAGACGGCAAAGACATCTTTGTTCATGTTTCCGGACTGAAAGAAGAAATTCGTCAGGACGACGAAGTTGTTTTCGAAGTTCAGGAAGGTCGTAAAGGCCCCAACGCAGTTAACGTTCGTCGTGCATAATATTTGCTGAGATAGTTACCTGAAAGCCCGCTCAAATTGAGCGGGTTTTTTGTTTTTTGTGATGTTGGTTTAGAGGTAATGGTGCAAAAATAGTTGGTACAAACTCAACCACCGGGCAGCATTCCCCCCGGTGGTTTCGACGGCATTTGTCGCATGTGAGCATTTTTGTAGCTCAACCACCGGGCAACATTCCCCCCGGTGGTTTCGACGGCATTTGTCGCATTTGAGCATTTTTGTAGCTCAACCACCGGGCTACATTCCCCCCGGTGGTTGAGTTTATCGAAACCACCGTAATTCAGTTCCCGGTGGTTGAGTTTATCGAAACCACCGTAATTCAGCTCCCGGTGGTTGAATGGCACAAAATCCACGTTATGCTAAAATGATGGCGTAATGGTCATGAAGCTTTTCTTGATTTCAAATGCGCAATCGGCCACGTTAGCAGGAAAAATCAGCGTAATGCGGCCTGTACGTGTGCTACGCACATTGATAAAACCCTGCAGTTGTGTATTAGGCGTGCGCGTGTTGTAATAGTTTACTACATACATCGCATTGCGTTCAAAACCGTTTAGTGTTATGGTTTTGCCGGTCCGGTTTTCGGGCGCAGCTACAGCATCATCGTCTTTAGGCAGTTGCATTTGTTTCTGGTTGCGGTCGCGGCAGTTTTGGCTCATGTTGGCCCACCAGTAGCTGGTGTTGTGGAGCCAGCCGGCGGCTTCTGTGCCTGCTTCATTGCTGCACCAGAAGGCCTCAAGGCCGTTTGCGGTGTTTGTGCCGGCACGTGTAAATTTATGCATGGGAACCTTCGCCAGGAAGGCTGCCAGCGCGGGGAAATTGGCCGCACGTATGCTGTCGTTGCGCCATTGCCACCAGTTGAGTCCGGTGCCGAAACAACCCGTAAAGCATGTGGCCCAAAGTGCGTTGTGAAAGCTCACATCGCTGCACCAGGTGTAATCGTCGGGGTCGGCCGCATTTACAGGGCCGTTTATCATTCCCATTTCGCCAAACTGGCTGGGTTTGTTGTACCGGCGCAGCGTGCCGCGTTTTTCGCCAAACAGCCCGTCGCCGTTTATGAGTTCGTAGCGGCGGTGATTGTCTCTGAAATCGTTTGTGTAATGATGAAGGCTTACAAACTGCACGCCTTCCAGGTCGTAAATACTGCCATAAGGCGGTGTGGCAAACGACACAGTAAGCAGGTGGCGGTTGTCGTGCAGGCCATTGCGCACAAAGTTTATCTGCTGTTCAATCCACGATTTAAACAGGGGCCGGTTTTGCTCAAACTGTGGCCAGTTGTCCATTTCACCCATCAGTTCATACACCGCCAGATTGGGGCTGCTGCCGTAACGGGCATGGAAATAGCGGATGAGTTGCTGCTGCAGTTTCAGGGCCGAATCGTTGCGCAGCAGTTCGAGGTAGCTGCCTGAGGCCACCGTGTTTCGCAGCGGGTGTTTTTCCCAGTTCCACTGATGCTGCCACGGCACAGTATAGCCGTGATGAAATTCGAAATTCACCTGCGCGTATATGCCGCGTTTTTCGCAAATATGCAGCATACTGTCGAGCGCAGCCGCATGATCCTGCCTGTAGTTGCCAGCTACACTGCTTTCCAGTCCGCCGCACCAGGGTGTAAGTACAATGCGCACAAAATTTCCGCCGCAATCGGCCAGATGATTAAGATAATGGTACACATCCTCAAATCCGCCGATATACACCGGATGCGGACCATTGAATCCTTTCAGCACGGCTTCTTCGGCCCAGGCAATATTCTGGCCGATAGCGAAAAACGGTGTGCCGTCGGTAAATTGCAAATGACGGTTGTCGGGCGCCACCTTCAGCCAGCCGTGGCGGTCTGATGCGGCACAGTTAAAACGTATGTTTGTGGCCACGGGTATGGCGGTTTCGCCGGGCTGCGTGGTAAGCAGTTGCATGGTCCATATTCCCGGTAGCGGTGGTGCATAGCGAATACGCCAGGGCCAGGCAGCAGCTTCAGTATCGTAGCGGTTGGCGGCGCGGTTTATTACCGGCGCTTCGTACCAGAAAGCCTGTACCGTATCGCGCAGCACACCATTGCTGAATATTGCCCGCAGGTTAAGGTGTTTAGTCGTATATGGACTCAGTCCGCCACTTTCCCCGGCAATGAATGCCCTGAAACGGTTATCCATCGACGGGATGCTTACCCCCGCTTCAAGGGTCTGCCATTGTTTTACAGGCTCCTGACTAAGCAGTTGGGCATAAAAATTCAGTTGTGCCTGCGCTGTGAAGCAGAATAGTAGAGAAAGAGAAAAAAGTAATTTTCGCATTACTTCAAATTTGGCAATTTTAAGGCGCAAAAAGCAACAACCGGCACTGTTGTTTGTTATTTCACCGTATGCCACGCGTAAAGAAAGCACCCACCGAAGAGAGAGGCATCATTGCCCGGTTTCTCAATCAGCATCCCGTAAGTACCGCTACCCGGTTTCTGCTGGGCGGTATTACTGTTTTGTTTCTTACACTCATGGTGCTTTTTGCGTTGTATTCGCCGGGCAAGTTTCTGGCCGGGCAACCTTTTCCGAAATGGTTTTTCTTCAGCACGGGAATTATCCTGCTCAGCAGCTTTACCATTGACCGTGCCCGGCGCGCGTATCTGAAAGACGATGGTGCTGTTTTGCTAAACTTTCTGCTCATTACGCTGGTACTTGGCACACTGTTCAGCATTACACAATTTTTAGGCTGGCAGCAATTGTGGAGCGCCAAACTCACACTTTATGGCGTACCTGAAACGCCGCGTACCGAGGGTGCCGAACTTCGCACCACGCCCGGAGCCGCATTGCTGTTTATAATTTCCGGCCTGCACGTATTTCACCTTGCAGGCGGGCTCGTGTATCTGTTTATCAGTATGTTCCGCACTGTAAATCATAACGGTGATCAGGTGAAGAGCCTGCTTTTTTTCTCCAGTCCGCTCGAACGGGCTCGCATCACCGCGCTGGCACTCTACTGGCATTTTTTAGACCTGCTCTGGGTGCTGCTGTTTGTTTATTTTCTCTGGTTTTTTGTCTGAATGCCGGAAAACGGTATTTTCGCATCCCGGTTCAAACGCACCGCCGCTGAACCGGAAATGCCCTGATGGCGGAATTGGTAGACGCGATGGTCTCAAACACCATTGTCTTCACTGACATGCCGGTTCGAGTCCGGCTCGGGGTACAACACAGAGCGAGGAACAGAGCGAGAGCGATGTTCCTCGTTTTTCTTTTCTTTTCTTCGCTCTCATTCTCCTTCTCGCTCTAAGTTTTTCGCTCTCTTTCTCCAACTCGCTCTGCTTTTCTTCGCTCTCTTTCTCCTTCTCGCTCTGAGTTTTCGCTCTATGTTGTCCCCATATCAAATTTCGATGGCCTTATATACAACACAGAGCGAGGAACAGAGCGAGAGCGATGTTCCTCGTTTTTCTTTTCTTCGCTCTCGCTCTGCTTCTCGCTCTGTTTTTTTCGCTCTCTTTCTCCAACTCGTTCTGCTTTTCTTCGCTCTCTTTCTCCTTCTCGCTCTAAGTTTTTCGCTCTCGTTCTCCAACTCGCTCTGCTTTTCTTCGCTCTCTTTCTCCTTCTCGCTCTGAGTTTTTGCTCTCTTTCTCCTTCTCGCTCTGAGTTTTTCGCTCTCATTCTCCTTCTCGCTCTGAGTTTTTCGCTCTCATTCTCCTTCTCGCTCTAAGTTTTTCGCTCTCGTTCTCATACTCGCTCTGCTTTTCTTCGCTCTCATTCTCCTTCTCGCTCTGAGTTTTCGCTCTATATTGTCCCCATATCAAATTTCGATGGCCTTTTATGCATTGAGCCAAAATCCGGGTTAGCTTTATTGATGTAATCAAACGAAACATTGATTTAAAAATAAATAGAATGCCGTTCAACGAAAAAATATCCGACCGCATCCGTGAGGCATTAATGAACCAGGCACATGTAGAGGAGAAGTATATGTTTGGCGGCGTGTGTTATATGGTTAATGGTAAGATGTGTGTGGGTGTGGTTGGCGATGAAATGATGTGCCGTATTGATCCGGGAAAAGAAGCAGAAGCCCTTTCAAAAAACGGATGCCGTCTCATGGACTTTACCGGCCGGCCAATGAAAGGCTATGTGTATGTAGATAATTCGGGGATGAAAACAAAGGCTGAGTTTGATTACTGGATCAACCTCTGCCTTGCATTTAACGAAACTGCGAAAGCTGCGGTAAAAAAGAAAAAGAAGTAATCAATTTCGGCCTGTGATGCGCTTGCGGTGTTTCTCTCCCCATTTATATAATTCGCCGATAAGAGGCTTTAATGTTTGGCCATAGGGCGTGAGTCTGTATTCCACACACAGGCTGCGTATCATACACCGTGCGCGAAACAAGTTCGTTTATTTCCAGATCCTTCAGTTCTTTCGAAAGTACCTTCGCCGTAATTCCCGGTATATCGCGCACAAGCTGGTTAAATCGTTTTTTATTAAAGCTGAGCGCCAGAATAATCTGCAGTTTCCATTTTCCGCTCAGTATATCCAGCGCATCTTTTACGGGCAGCATCTTTATTCTGCATTCGTGTGAACTATGCGGAGCCTGCCTTTCGCAAATGTTGTCTTTTTTCATCACCTTCAAAAGTACATCTGATTGGGTTTGCTTTCTATATGATAGTAGTTACCTTTTGGATACCAGTTTCTTTTTTGCTACCAGTTACCATTTGTAAACCGAAGCCTTACCATCAGCCACACCGCATACATTTGCTTCATAAACCAAACGCTTTTATTCATGAACGATAAGACAAAACGAATCATATCAATCATATTGGGTGTAGTCCCCTCACTCATGCTGCTTATGAGTGCTGCAATGAAATTAGCAAAAGCCGAGCCGGTTTTTACCGGTTTAACAAAAGCAGGTTTTGGCGACAAGATACTGCTGCTTGGCCTTGTTGAGCTTGTGTCAGTGGCGCTTTTTCTGATTCCTAAAACATGGAAAATTGGCTTTCTGCTTTTGTGCGGCTATCTCGGTGGAGCCATGTCAATTGAAATTGCCGGTGGTCAGTTTCCGGTTGCAGGCGTATTGCTGGCAGTGTGCTGGGTTTCGGCCTACCTGCGTGATCGCAGCATGTTTGCAATAGGGTGATTTATGTTTATTAAAAAGCCGGACAGCTTTTGTGTGTCCGGCTTTTTAGCGGGCTGTGTTTTTGAAGTCTGTAAGATCCAGTTTGATCAGCTCCCAATACTTTCCGCGCAGACAATCAGGTTCAAAATCATTATCGGCTGCGGAAAAGTCTGTGAATTTTTCAATAAGTAAATCCCGGTTATGGGAATATGGATATCGCTGCTGATGCAGTTCGAGCATGCCTGTGAAGGAATACTCTTCATGCAATTCATGGATATCCCAAAAATCTTTTTTCCTGCCGCCACGCTGAATCACGTCCATCTTCATGGCAATGATTTCTGCTACACTTGCAAGCCTCACTCCTTTTGAGAGTACAGGGGGAAATATGAATGGATCTGTAGAATAGTATAAATCAATTTTCAACAACTCGTTTTCTGCATGCCCTGCAAAGTACGACTTCCCCATCCCCACAATATTGTTACCTCCCGGGTCGATATGTGTAAACTTCTCGCGCAGAAAATTTTCAAGTACATCAAAGTTTACACTTCCGTACAGCGCATCCGTAAACAAATCAATATCAACCGACATTCTGTGTCCGCGCAGTAAACTCAATGCCGTGCCTCCCACAAGCCTGAATGAGTCGAATTCCGGTGCGTCCATCAGCATGCGGAGCGTACTTTTCAGCAGTGGCGAAACGGTATTATAATGAAGTTTAATGCTCATTTTTCCCCAGCACGGAATCAATGGCCGTTTGCCCGTAATAGTTAATTATTGCTTGCTTTTCCGCATCATTACCCCGTTCAAAAACACGTTTTATAATTGCCGCTTTGTTTTTCTCCCAATCAATGAGATCAAAGCGTGTATCCCAAAAGAGTACAGCCCGGAGTTTGGTAGTAAGCGGGTGCGTTTTTGCCTGCTCACGTTTTAAACGGGCAATTTCATAATAGACCTGAAGCATCATGAAGTAACCTTCCTCGAAACCCAATGCCGACTCTATTTTTAAGGCAAGCGCGGTATTCATGCCTCGCCGGCCTTTGGTAATAGCCGTAATGGTTTGAGGAAATTCCTGCAACGAAAGCGCAAAACGGCCTTTCGCTATTTTGCGCTTTTTCAGCTCCCGGTCTAAAATAATACCTGGATGAATACCTGATAATTTGATTGTTTGCATTTCCACACCCAAAAATAAGCAAATTTGTTTAAACAAAAATACTTATACCTTATCAATAGTGTAATAAATTGAAAATCATAAGCATAAAAGCCAGTGGCGATGTCTTTTGAAACATCGCCACTGGCTTTTTCGGTATAATTTCAGCTTAAAACTCCGCGTTCTTCGGTGTGCGTGGGAACGGAATCACATCGCGGATGTTGGTCATGCCGGTAACAAACAGCAGTAAACGCTCGAAACCGAGGCCGAAGCCGCTGTGCGGGCAGGTACCGAACTGACGTGTTTCGAGGTACCACCAAAGCGATTCTTCGGGAATGCCTTGTTCTTTCACACGCGCGTGCAGGAGTTCGTAGTTTTCCTCGCGTTGCGAACCACCAATAATTTCGCCGATCCACGGGAACAGAATATCCATGGCGCGTACGGTTTTACCATCGGGGTTTTGCTTCATGTAGAAGGCTTTGATGGCTTTGGGATAATTGATCACAATTACCGGTCCGCCGAAATGTTCCACAAGAAAGTTCTCATGTTCTTTCTGCAAATCCTTGCCCCAGCCGGGCTCGTACTCGAATGGTTTTTTGGCGTGTGTGGCAATGAGCACATCAACGGCATCGGTATAGGTGATGCGTGTAAACGGCTTGCCTACTACCGATTGCAGACGGGCCAGCAGTTTATCATCATATGTATCGTTGAGGAACTGTACATCTTCGGCGCAGTTGTCGAGCGCATACTGTACGAGGTATTTCAGCATTTCCTCGGCCAGGTTCATGTTGTCGTCAATGTCGTAAAACGCCATTTCGGGCTCAATCATCCAGAACTCGGCCAGGTGGCGCGGGGTGTTTGAGTTTTCGGCGCGGAATGTGGGGCCGAATGTATAAATGAGTCCGAGGCCCATGGCACCGAGTTCACCTTCGAGCTGGCCCGATACGGTGAGGTTGGTTTCCTTACCAAAGAAATCCTGCTCGAAGTCGATGTGGCCTGCTTCGGTTTTCGGCAGATTGTGCAGGTCCAGCGTGGTTACACGGAACATTTCGCCTGCACCCTCGGCATCGGAGCCGGTAATGATGGGCGTGTGCAGGTTGAAGAAGCCGCGGTCGTTGAAAAACTTGTGGATGCCGAAGCTCATGTGGTGGCGAATGCGCAGCACCGCGCCAAATGTATTGGTGCGCGGACGCAGGTGCGCTTTTTCACGCAGAAACTCAAGCGGCAGCGTAACCGGCTTTTTGTCTTTACTGTCCTGCCCGCGTTTTTGCAGCGGATAGGTTTCAGCGTCGCAGTCGCCAAGAATTTCAATGCTGGCGGCTTGTATCTCTGAACTCTGGCCCTTGCCCTGCGAAGCCACAAGCAAACCAGTAACGCTGATGCAGGCACCAGTGGCACCGGCACGTTTCAACAAGGCTTCATCAAACTTATTGGTATCGGCCACCACCTGAATGTTCCGTATCGTGGAGCCATCATTCACATGAATAAATTGTACATATTTATTGCCGCGCGCACTGCGCACCCAGCCCATTACAGTTACTTCACGGTCAAGTTCTGCCGATTGCAGAAGCTCTTTTACTTTCGTATGTATCATTATTGAAAAGAATTACAGGCCGCAAAAATCGGAAATTTCAGCCTTGCCGCAGCATTTCTTCCGTTTTGCATTTTCATTTCCCCGCTTTTTCTCAGGCCGGATACATGAAATACTACTGACAAACCCTTGTCAGTACCTCTTCTTTAATTTGAGCCATGAAACAAAAGAGCACAAAAAATGTTTCCTGTGTGTATGTGTTGCAACCCGGAAAATTTTAATGTTTCTAAAGTTTCCATTGTAATGTCCAATAAATCAGTGATTTAAATTAATTCCATGTCTTCCACAGGTAAAAAAACAGACAAAGAAACTCCGGGAATGAAAAAAGTTTCCATAGTTTTGCGCCGTGATCTCAGAAATGGAACCTAAAGACAAGATTCTGGCAGCCTCTTTCGAGCTGTTCTCGCGCTATGGTATCAAAAGCGTGACAATGGACGATATAGCAAAGCATCTGTCCATGTCGAAAAAAACGATTTATCAGTATTTCCGCGATAAAAGTGAAGTGGTGCACCTGCTCATGGAAAAGGAAATTGAACACGACATCAAAAACTTCACACACATCTCGGGGAATTCGAAAAATGTGGTGGAGGAAGTGTTTATGCACATGAAACAGATGCACCAGATACTGGCAAACATCAATCCGAACATGTTTTACGACCTTAAAAAGTATCACCCGCAATCGTGGCAGCTGTTTCAAAAGTTTAAGTCAGACTTTATGCTTGTGCAGGTTAAGTCCACACTTCAGCGCGGCATTGACCAGGGGCTTGTGCGCAGCGATATCAATGTGGATGTGATGGCAAGGCTGCGCATGGAGGAAATTGATATAGGGTTTAATCCTGACGTATTTCCGTTTGATAAGTTCAGGATTATTGATGTGCAGCTTTCGCTGGCCGAGCATTTTCTCTACGGAATCTGTACACTCAAGGGGCACAAGCTGATAAATAAACACCGGCAAATTATCGAGGAAGAATAAAATAATTCACACTATATAACAGACTACACATTACCAACCGCTTCAATAATTCAATCAATATGACAACTCAAACAAAATGGCTTACCGGTTTGCTCTTGCTGCTTACCACCGCAGGCGTATTGCAGGCACAACCGCAGCCGTCGGGACAGTCTTACAGCTTTACGCTGCAGCAGGCTGTTGATTTTGCGATGTCGAATCAAAACACCGTGCGCAACGCACAGCTCGATGAGAAAGCTGCGCATTATAAGGTGAATGAGATTATCGGTATCGGCCTTCCGCAGGTTAGCGGAAGTTTTCAGTTTCAGGATTTTGTAGAACTGCCCACCTCGCTGCTTCCGGCCGAAATATTCGGCGGCCCTCCGGGATCCTTTATTCCGGTACAGTTTGGTGTGAAGTATAACGCCACCGCATCCGTATCGGCCCAGCAGCTGCTTTTCAGCGGCAGTTACTTTCTGGGTGTGCAGGGCGCAAAAGTGTATCAGGAACTGGCCCGCAAAAACACGGTGCGTACCCGCATCGAAGCTACGGCCGATGTGACCAAAGCCTACTACACCGTGCTTGTGAACAAAGAGCGAAAAGCCCGGCTCGAAGCCAACCTCGCCCTGCTCAAAAAGCTCATGGAAGATACAAAAGCCCTTAACCAGAATGGCTTTGTGGAAAAAATAGACGTGGACCGCGCTACGGTGAGCTATAACTCGCTCGCCATTGAAGTGCAAAATGTTCAGCGTTTGCTCGATCTGGGCATGGTGCTGCTCAAGTATCAGATGGGCATGGATCAAACATCCGCACTCACACTCACCGACGACCTTTCGAAGCTCACCTTCTCGCAGCCGCAGCCCAACATGCTCAGGTACAACGACCGGGTTGAGTACCAGTTGCTTGATCTTCAGCTGCGCGGCAGCCTGCTTACCATGCGCGCCGAGCGTATGGGATACCTGCCCACAATCGCTTTTTTTGCAAGTGTTCAGGCACAGGCACAGCGCAATAAGTTTGATTTCTTCGACAGCAACAGCCAGCGCTGGTATCCCATCGGTATCATCGGGTTGCAGGTAAACGTTCCCATTTTCGACGGCGGCCAGCGCCACTTCCGTATTCAGCAGGCGCGTGTGAGCATGATGAAAGCGCAGAATGACATGCTGTTCATTCAGCAAACCATCGACCTGCAGGTGGCCTCGGCGCGCGTTACGCTCGAAAACAGCACCGCCACGCTCGATATACGCAAAGCCAACATGGACCTTGCACAGGGCGTGTATGATGTGGCCCGCAAAAAATACGAGCAGGGTGTGGGCTCAAACCTTGAAGTGATGGTGGCCCAAACTTCACTCACCGATGCCCAGGCCGAATACTACGATGCACTCTACGCCGCAGTAATCGCCAAAGTGGATTACGACAAGGCGATGGGCACACTCACAAAATAATTTCCCACACACACTACAAAGCAACCAACCCGTTATTATGAAACATTACATATTCATTTTCAGTGCTGCACTTTTCCTCGCTGCATGCGGCGAACAAAAGGATCCTGCGCAGAAACTGAAAGACGAAATCAGTACCAAAAAAGGTGAAATGAGCAAACTTCAGGGCGAAATTGCAAGCCTCGAAGCCGATCTGCTTAAACTCGATCCTAACGCAGCCAAGAAAGGAAAAGCCGTACAGCTGCTTACACTTCAGCCTACCACGTTTGTACATTCAATCGACATTCAGGGCCGTGTGGATGCAGAAGAAAGTGTAACCGTTGGGCCGCAAATGCCCGGCATGGTAAAGCGTGTACTTGTACAGCCCGGCGACCGTGTAGCCGCAGGCCAGCTGCTCGCTGAACTTGATGCGGATGCCATGGTGCAGCAGCTTGGCGCACTTAAAATACAGCGCGATCTGACCAAACAAATTTTCGATCGTCAGCGCAACTTGTGGGATCAGAAAATCGGTACCGAAGTACAGTTTCTGCAAGCTAAAGCCAGCTACGAAGCCGTAGATAAACAAGTTTCCGCACTGGAAGAACAGATTGATATGGCCCGTATCAAGGCACCAATGGCTGGTGTGGTTGATAATGTAGGCCTCAAAGTGGGCGAAATGGCAAGCCCCGGTTTTACAACCATTCTCATTGTAAACGGCAGCAAACTCCGCGTGAAAGGCGAAGTGGCCGAAGGCTATGTAGCAAAAGTGAAGGCCGGAAATGCAGTAACCATCGAACTTCCCGATGCCGGTAAAACCATTGATGCCAATGTAACTTATGCCGGTCGCATCATCAACAAACTCAACCGCACATTCAACGTGGAAGTAGCTATCCGCCCCGATGCGGATGTAGTGCCCAACATGGTTGCCGTGATGAAGATCGAAGACTACCGCAAAGACAACCAGATTGTGGTTCCCCTCTCGTGCATCCAGCAGGGTTCTGACGGAAAGAGTTTTGTGTTTGTAGCAAAGTCGAATGGAAAAACAGTTGTGGCCGAGCGCCGCGAAGTAACCTATTCCATGACCTACAACGGCAAAGCACAAATTGACAGCGGACTTGCAGCCGGCGATCAGGTGGTTACCGAAGGATATGCCGAACTCAACAGTGGCGACGAAATTTCGGGTAAATAAGCACACGGCAATTTCTCTGCCTACAAAGACATACTACTATGCTTGATAAAATCAAAGAGTTCAAGCCCACCAGCTGGTCGATAACGAATAAGACTACCATCTTTATTCTTACGCTATTCCTCGGTCTGGCAGGCATACTCTACTATCAGAAACTGCCCAAAGAGCAGTTCCCCGATATTGTGGTGCCCACAATTTATGTGACCACCGTATATGCAGGTTCTTCACCTACCGATATGGAGAACCTCGTAACCAAGCCGCTCGAAAAGCAAATGAAAGCCATTACCGGCGTGAAGAAAATCACCAGCAACTCGGTGCAGGACTTCTCCAACGTAATTGTAGAATTTGCTACCGATGTAAAACCTGAAGTGGCCAAGCAGCGCGTGAAAGACGCTATTGACCGCGCACAGCGCGACCTGCCGCAGTCGCTTACTTCGGGCCCCACAGCCATTGAGATCAACTTCTCCGACCTGCCGATTATGGCCCTTAACGTGGCCGGTAATTATGATCTTGCCAAACTCAAGTACTATGCCGACAACCTCAAGGATAAAATTGAGGGCATGAAGGAAATTACCCGCATCGACATGATCGGCGCGCTCTCGCGCGAGATTACCGTGGATGTGGATATGTACAAGATGCAGGCCGCACAGCTTACCATTGGCGATATTTCGCGCGCCATTGGTATGGAAAATCTTAACATTTCGGGTGGCGATGTAACTACCGATGGAATCCGCCGCACACTTGTAGTGCGTAAGGAATTTAAAGATGTGGAAGAACTGCGTAATGTAGTTATTGGTTCGCAGGCCGGGGCACTGGTTTACCTGAAAGACGTGGCCGATGTGAAAGACGGATTTGAAGAGCAGCAGAGCTTTGCACGCCTCAACGGTAAAAACGTAATTACGCTTAACGTAATTAAACGCGCTGGCGAAAACCTCATCGAAGCCTCCGATAAAATTCACAAAGTGGTTGATGATATGCGTGAGTCAGGTGCGTTGCCCAAAGACCTTGATGTGTCTTTTACCGGCGAACAGGCTGATGCCACACGTGTAACATTGCACGACCTTATTAATACGATTATTATCGGTTTCGTACTGGTTGTAATTGTACTCATGTTCTTCATGGGGGCTACCAATTCATTTTTTGTGGCGCTTTCGGTGCCGCTTTCCATGGCGGTAGCGTTTATCGTGTTGTTCACTATGGGCTACACGCTGAACATGATTGTACTCTTTGCGTTCCTGCTTGCGCTGGGTATTGTGGTTGACGATGCTATTGTAGTAATCGAAAACACCCACCGCATTTTTATGGAAAACAAAGGCATTAGTATTGTGCGGGCAGCCAAACTGGCCGCCGGCGAAGTGTTTTTGCCTGTACTTTCAGGTACGCTTACCATGCTTGCTCCGTTTATCCCGCTTGCCTTCTGGAGCGGCATTATCGGTAAGTTCATGATCTTCCTTCCTGTTACGCTTATCATCACTCTCCTTGCTTCGTTGCTGGTGGCCTACATCATTAACCCGGTGTTTGCCGTGCAGTTCATGCGTCATTATGATGCGGCCGAAGCGAAAAACAATGCATGGCCGCGCTGGCTCAAACGCTTTACCATTGTGGCCGGTGCTATTGCGTTACTCAGCTACGCTTCCGGTTCGTTTGGTACGGCAAACTTTACCGTGTTTATTCTTGCAGTGGTTCTTCTCCACCATTATTTCCTGCGCCGCACCATTTTCTCTTTTCAGGATAATGTGTGGCCCAAAGTGCGTGAGTGGTATGGCCGCCGGCTTACCTGGGCAGTGAATCATCCTGCAATTATTCTTGTTTCAACGGTTGTACTGTTTGTTCTTTCCGTTTTTCTGGTAGTTGCACGCCAGCCCGCCGTAGAATTCTTCCCCACAGCCGATCCGAACTTCGTGTACACCTATGTGAAAATGCCGGTAGGCACTGATCAGAGCAAAACCGATTCGGTAGCACGCATTGTAGAAAACAAAGTGGCCGAACTTGTGAAGGGCGATCTGGATGTGGTGAAATCGGTAATTACAAACGTTACCATTGGTACCGGCGACGGACAGGATCAGGATCAGTCGCCGCACCCTGAAAAAGCCAAAGTAACGGTTGCCTTCGTTGAATTTGCAAAACGTAACGGTAAAAACACCCGCGATATTCTCATCCGTATTCAGGATGAAATGGCCAAGCTCCGTATTCCCGGTGCACAGATTTATGCCGAACAGGAGCAGGGCGGCCCGCCGGTGCCCAAACCAATAAGTATTGAAATCAGCGGCGACGATCTGAATGATCTCGTAATTACTGCCGATTCCCTCAAGCAGTATCTCAATAAACAGGATATTGCGGGTGTTGATTATCTGCAGTCAGATGTAGTAGCCAGCAAGCCCGAAGTAGTGTTCTCTGTTGATCGTGAGCGTGCAAACCGCGAAGGTGTTTCGGCTTACAGCGTAGGCATGGAAGTACGTAATGCTGTCTTTGGTGCCGAAGCTTCGAAGTTCCGCGATGACAACGACGAATACAAAATCATGGTGCGCTACAAGCCTGAGCAGCGTAAAGACATTAACGCGCTCAAAAACCTCAAGCTCACTTACCGCGATATGAATATGGGCGGTATGATCCGCAACGTGCCGCTCTCGTCGTTTGCCGATGTGCGCTACGAATCGAGCTTTGGTGCCGTGAAACGCAAAGGTCAGAAACGACTCATCACACTTGAGTCGAACGTGCTCCCCGGCTTCGATCAAAATCAGGTGGTGCAGAACATTACAGCACAGATAACCGGTTTCAAAGGAAAGCGCCCGGGTGTGGAAATCAAAATGGGTGGCCAGCAGGAAGAACAGGCCGAAACAGCCAGCTTCCTTGGCGGTGCACTCATGGCGTCGATGGGTCTCATTCTGCTCATCCTCACCCTGCAGTTCAACTCGGTTGGAAAGCCGCTCATTATTATGAGTGTAATTTTCTTCAGCATCATTGGTGTATTCCTCGGCCTCGGCATCTTTGGCGATGCGGTTTCGATTGTAATGACCGGTGTGGGTATTGTGGCGCTTGCAGGTATTGTGGTGAGGAACGGTATTCTGGTGGTGGAGTTTATTGATATTCTGCGCGAACGCGGAATGGAAACAAAAGCGGCCATTATTGAAGCCGGTAAAACACGTATGACGCCCGTGCTGCTTACTGCTACAGCCACCATTCTTGGCCTTATTCCGCTGGCTATCGGTCTTAACATCGACTTCGCCAGGCTGTTCTCCGAACTCAATCCGCACATCTTCCTCGGCGGCGACAGTGTAGCTTTCTGGGGCCCGCTTTCGTGGACAATGATTTACGGCTTGAGCTTTGCCACCATACTGACACTCATCGTACTTCCGGTGTTGTATCTGGTGGCGTGGAGAACCAAACAGCGTTTCTCGCCCAAGAAAACCACCGACTCCCATCATGGACATGAGGCGGACACTGAACCAACAACCGAGCAACACATTGCATAATGAATGTGAGATTGATTTTTTTTGAGGGGTGAAGGACGAAAAGACCCGCGATGCTGTTTGGGCAGGCGGGTCTTTTCAATTCATGGCAACGATCATTTGCATATATAAACAGAAATGAGAATAATCAGGTATCGCCTTCTTGAATTCCCGTTTGTTCGCTCTACCTTTCCGGTTATGAAACACAAATTCCTGCTCCTGTTCTTGCCCGTATTCGCGCTGTTTTCGTGCGGCGGAAGTAAAGAACAGATATTTGCACAGCGTCGCGATCTTACGCAGGCTGTGTATGCTTCGGGCAAATTATTTCCTAAAAATGATTACAAGGTTTTTGCGCGCCTGCCCGGTTACGTGCAGGAAGTGCATGTGCATGTAGGCGATACCGTGCGCATCGGCGATCCGCTTATTACCATACGCAGCGAAGTAAGTTCTATTAATGTTGATGTTGCGCGCAATCAGTATCAGCTGGCGCAAAATAATGCGGCTGAATCAGGCCCGCTGCTGCGTACGCTGCTCGAAGATGTGGACGCTGCCCGCTCAAAATATATGCTTGATTCAACCACGGCAGCCCGCTATGCCAATCTGCTGCAGCAAAACGCTACCTCAAAACAGCAGGCCGATCAGGCGCGCACGCAGTTTGAAATTTCGCGTGCGGCTTGGCAAAAATCGCAGGCTAATCTTCAAAACACCCGCGCCCGACTGCGTACCGAAAGCGAAAACGCCCGCCTCCAGCTCGATGCACAAACTTCAAACCGCAGCGATTATGTGGTTACGGCTGCCGTTGCCGGCCGCGTTTATGATGTTGTGCCCAAGGTTGGTGATTTGGTGAACTCACAACAAGCGCTGCTCGAAATCGGTGATGCATCAAGCTTTGAAGTTGAACTGAGCGTTGATGAAACCGATGTATCGCTGCTGAAAGACGCACAGCAGGTCATTTATTCTATTGATGCGTATGAAAGCACGGCCTTCAGCGGAAATCTTGTTGAGGTCTATCCGCGCATAAGCTCCGGAAACAAAACAGCGCGTGTTATCGGCTCCATCACTATTCCCAAAGATATACAGGTGTTTGCCGGACTTTCGGTTGAAGCCAATATTGTAATTGCCGAACGCAAAAACATACTCGTCATTCCGCGCGAATATCTGCAGTCTGACAATACCGTTAAAGTAAAAGGGAAAGATGCCGCAGTATCTGTAAAAACAGGTGTTTCCGACCTGCAATTTGTAGAAATTGTTTCGGGAATTACCGAGCAGGATGAACTAATTAAATAAACCATGAGCTATCGCCGGCATCCTGTTTTTCGCATTGCCATTACGCACCTTGTTTCTAAAAAGCGGCAAACTATTGTTGCCATGCTGGGTGTAACGTTTGGCATTGCTATTTTTATTTTTCAGGCCGGACTCATGTCGGGCTTTCAAAGCACGTTTATTGATCAAACCGTAAATACCTCGGCCAATGTGCGCATCTACAATGATGTGCAGGAGCAGCGGTCTTCGGTGCTCGAACGCTTTGGGAAGAAGCAAGACCACTGGTATGTAGTGCGCAATCAAAAGCCGAAAGAGCAGGAGCAGAATATCAAGAACGGAAGGCAGATTATGCAGATTCTTGAAAAGCATCCTGAGGTAAAAGGCATTTCACCGTTTATCGGCGCGCAAACTATTTTCAGGCTCGGTCTGGCGCAGGTTGCAGGGCGTGTGGCCGGTGTTGATATTGAAAAAGAGAATGCCGTGTTTAATGTTGAGCAATACATTGTGCAGGGCGATTTGCGAAGATTAGAAACCATCAACAACGGCATCATTCTCGGCTCCGGACTTGCTGAAAAATTGGGCGCAAAGCTCAATGATAACATGACGGTGACTTCGCCGCGCGGCGTTACACTCGACATGAAAATTGTGGGCATTCACAAATCAGGAATTACCGAGCTTGACAATAACCGCGCTTACATCAGCATTTACAACGGACAGAAATTGCTGATGGTTGATGGCTCTTACATTACCGATTTGAACATCAAGCTGCGCGACATCAGCAAAGCCGCACAGCTTGCGGCCGAATTTCAGGAGCGTTTCGGCTACAAGGCGCAAGACTGGGAAACCGCCAATGCCAGTATTTTCAGTGTCTTCAAGATTCAGAACATGGTTACGTATCTCATTATCGTTTCGATATTGATTGTATCGGGCTTCGGTATTTTCAATATTCTGATGATGATTATTTATGAGAAGATGCCCGATATTGCGATTCTGAAAGCTACCGGTTTCCGCAGTCGCGATATACGACAGATATTCCTAACCGAATCGCTTGTGATTGGTATTATTGGCGGTTTGCTCGGACTTATCGTAGGCTTTTTGCTGCAGAAAATTGCCGGCAGCATCCGCATGGATGTAAAAGGTTTTGTAGAGATGGAATATTTGCATTTCAACACATCGCCTTCATTCTATGCCTTTGCTTATATGTTCGGGTTAGTGGTAACTGCGCTTGCCGGTTACTTCCCCGCCCGCAAAGCCGCCCGTGTTGATACTATTGATATTATCCGCAGCAAATAACCGGGGCATGGAAAAGAAAGCAATTATCCGCACGCAAAATCTCAACAAAATCTTCCACGATCCGGTCGATTTTCAGGCACTGAAAAATGTCAACATCCGCATCAACGAAGGCGAGTTTCTGTCTATCATCGGTTCATCGGGAAGCGGAAAGTCCACACTGCTTTACGTGCTCTCCACACTCGATACCGATTACGAAGGCGAAATTTTCTTCGAGGAAAAAGAGCTCGGAAAAATGAACAGCAACCAGCTTTCCGATTTACGCAACGAGAAGATCGGTTTCGTATTTCAGTTTCACTATCTGCTGCCCGAGTTCACCGTAATCGACAATGTAATGCTGCCCGCGCTCAAACTCGGCCGCTACGATGAAGCGCAGATTCGCCACAACGCCAACGAAAAACTCAGACTCCTCGGCCTCGAAGATCAGGCGCACAAAAAAGCCAACAAACTCTCCGGCGGCCAGCAGCAGCGCGTAGCCATTGCCCGCGCCCTCATCAACGAACCCCGCATCATTTTCGGCGACGAACCCACCGGCAACCTCGATTCAAAAAATGCACAAACAGTGTTTGAGATTTTTCAGGAGCTAAAAGAGAAGTACAATCAAACCATTGTTATCGTAACGCACGATATGAATTTTGCGAATCAGACGGATCGGTTGATTCGGTTGAAGGATGGGGAAGTGGTGAGCGAGTGAGTTGCAAAATTTATAAAGACGAATATTGCCACTCCTCCAATACAATATCAACGCCCTGTCTCGAAGTAAGTATATGTTTCAATGGCAATCCGTCTAAATTGTAAGTATAGGTATGTCGATAAACACGCACGCCATCTTCCAAATAACTCATTTCCACCACACGACCTGATTCATAACGACTGATCCATTCGTTGTATAAACCGTCTGCTTTGTTGCTTCTGCTTATGTAATGATAAGCAGTATCACCCCGGCTGTTCAGACTCAGCGAATCATAGCTGTGCAATCCGTTCATGCCGAGACTGTCGGTAACTAAGCAAATTCCTTTATCATTCCACACGTAACGGATACTGGTCTTTTCAGTTGTTGTGTCGCAACTGATATCTTCTGTAATGCACTGTCCTTTTGAGTTGTAAGTGTAGGTAATTATAGTTTTTGAAAGATGTACAGAATCTTTCGATACTGTTTTCTCTTTTCGGATGAGTCGGTTGTTTTCATCGTAGAGAAATGTATCCCGGTGTGATTTCCCTGCTATGTGATATTCCTGAAACACATTATGTTGTAGTACACTGTCCCAAGCAAATGTTACGTAAGGTTTGAAATAATAGCCTGAAACATACAGATTCGTTTTTAATCTGTTTACAGGAATATCCAGTTCAGAGAGGCGATGATAATCTGTAGTAATTGAAACATTCCCCTTTTTTGTGTATGAATACATATTCACAAAGTATCTGTCAATTAGAAACGTCAGTACCTGATTTGTTGAATCATTATAGTAGTTACGAATAACATCGTATTTGTTTTCTGCCGTATGATAGGTTATTAATGGGAGTATGTGAGATGTGCCTTCATAACTCAACAAACGTCCTTTTTTATCATATATCCATTTCCCCTTTACCGGTTTTCGAAATGCAAATGCTTTAGAAAAAGCATCCATATTTTCGTTGTAAATATATCCGCGCATCCGCAGTGGCCGTCCATCGCGTGTATAGCTGCATTTTACATGTTGCCTGAATTCTTTTCTCCACGCATGTGTGCGCATACGTTTCAAACTTCCCTGTTTGTTGTAGGAATACCAGGTAAATGCGGGTCTTATACTCATCGAATTCGAACGGAGTGAATTACTTACAAAGGAAATTTTACCCGCTTTGTTATATCTCACTTTTAATATACGTTCGCCCCTGTATGATACGGTTTTTGTTTTTCTGATTCGGTCTGGATAATATGTGTACGCCACATCTATTTTCTTCAATCCCTCTTCTATCCGCTCATGTAATAATAAGCTATCCTTCGACCAAGTTTGAATAAGTGTAGCTCCGGCACTGTATTTTTCAAGATATAGAAGTCCGGAGTCAGTACGTAATACTTTTTTTGAAAACAGTACAATTTCATCGGGCAGTTTGCCTGTGGAATCGGCTACAGGTTTTTTTGAAAGCAGAATGGTATGAAAAGCGGTATCGCCATTGGCATTATAGCGCCACACTTCGCGCCACTGGTCTTTGTGCGTAATCGAATCATAAGAAATAAGTAAATACACAAAACGCCCGGCTGTATCGGTTTTCAGGGTGCAACTGGGTTCGTTAAGCGATTGGGTAATGATGGTTTGCGAACGGGCTGTGTTGTTGCTTTGCAGATAAATTTCCGGGCGGCCAAACCAATGCGGAGTGGTTTGTGCGTTTACAAAGTGCGGCAGTAGAAGAGTGAAAAGCAGCAGAATACTTCGTATTACCCGATACAAATATCCTGATGCTGCATGATGCAAGTCTATATACAGATATGTAAGTAAATTAATTGCCATCATAGAAAATCACTACCTGATTAACGTCACAAATCCGGCAATATTAGTTGTTGCAGAAGCAGAGGTGGCCGTAAGAATCCAGTAATACACCCCATCGGGTGAAGGCGAGTTATTAACGTTTCCATCCCATCCTGTATCCGCCTTACCCGAATAAAGCTCTTTTCCCCAGCGGTTGAATACCCTCAGCGAATATTCAATGCTATTGGCGCAGTTGGGTGAAATTGTGCCTGTGGGAAGCCGGAACATGTCGTTTACTAAATCGCCATTGGGTGTAAATACATTGGGCATTGCCAGTTGCGGAACCGGATTTATATTTCCTCCGGGCGCACTCTGGCTTTCCTGGGGCGAGGCTGCGCCATACAGGCCATCAAACTGTTGCATTGCGCTAACCACGCAGAAGGGGGTTACGGCTGCGGTTTGCGGATCTACTTCAAAAATGGTGCGTCCGCCTGTGGCAAACATTCTTACGCTATCGGTGCCTGTTATCAGGCCGGTACAAGTATCAACGATGGGCTGCCCCGAAGTAATGATGCCGAAAATCGGATCAGTGACAGTTTGCATATTGCCTATAAGCTGCAACCCAAAGGGGTTGAGCGTAATGCGCACCAACTGTTGCGATAAATCGGCCATGTACAAATCGCCATTATAAAAAGTAAGATCGCCACCTGCCACATAAGGAAAAAGCGAACCTACAAGCACCCAGCTGTTGTTCACCGGATCGAGTCTGTACAGATCATTACTGGCTGAGTACAGCACACCGTTGGCATCACTTACAAGAGCCACTTCAACTGCCGTCGGAAACGGCGGTGCGCCTGCCACCAGCGTGGTGGCTGCCGTGCTGGTGTTTATGCTCACCAGTCCGTTAATATCAATGCCATAGAGTGTGCCGTTGGGCGTAAGCGCAATATCGGCCTGCGGATTGCCGGTGTTGCCAATGAGTGTGCTGGTGCAGTTGCTCAGGTCAACAGAAATTAAATCGGCCAGGGCGGTACACACGTAAATTATTTGTGAGCGAACGGGAACACTGGCAAGTAAAAAACAGAATAAAATAATTGATTTAGTAAAATGGCCGAATGGGGTTTTCATACGTTCAGCATTTTGTGTACTGATGCCGGGTGTTTTGTGGAGAACTGATTATGAAAGTTACATAATAATTAACGAACATTCAACAAGACCCTGTACAAATTCTGTGTAAGTAATGTGTGGCAACATCCTTCGGCTGTTTCAGCCGGTTTGCACTTACCGTCCGGTTTTAGGCAACGTGTAAAGCTAATTTACAAAACGTGTAGCCGCATTATCTACATCTCATCGTGTAAATAATGCAGTAATGCGATGTAATTAAGGGATAAAATAACCTGTTCTGTGTTAAGCAGCAGCAGGTTTTATTTACCGGTTAAATATACAGGCAAAATCATAAACATATTGCACACCATATCCTTTAGCAGGCAGCAATATATACTGATCTACTGTAAAAATGGAAGATATCCGGGGAGTTTAATTCACGGAATTTTGACAAAGCAGATGAATAGACTGTAGGCAATTCTTCCAATGAATAACTCATTGTGGTACTTCTTGTTCGTCTAAATATAGTGTGATGGATATCGCTACCCTCCATTTTTCTTGGCTTTCACCCATAACCCCAAGGCAAGACTAATTCTATGATCCGAAATTTCAGAAGATCTATATCTATTTATGAGATAAGAATAGATAATTTCAATGCCACCAATATCCAAACCGATAGACGGATATGCCGATATGAAGTTGGTTTGATTGAAGTTTGTTGTATAGTCAATACCAGCTCCCAATCTAATTATTCCAAGTGTTAAGGGATAAGACCTGAAATGCGCTTCCAAATTCGAATTGATAAATTGCTGATCGTTGAATTTTGTATAGTTCAGTGAAAACGTTTGTCCAGTGTTAAAAGTAAAAATTCCTGCTTCATTGTCGGATTTTTCTCTTTTGTATTGAATGCCATACATCAGGTTTGAAGACATCCACGAAAATCTTCCTTGCAGGTAATGATAAGTAGAAGACATTTCGGCACCATACAATCGATCGGTAATTTTTATCTTCTCCTGAGCAATACAGGAAGATGAGAAAAGAATGAAAACCAAAATTAGTTTAAGCGAATTCATATAGTAACCTATTAAGATTTCAGATATAAGTTGATATGTTCAATTAAGGTAAAAACGATTTAACGAGTCAAAAATTTTATACCAATAATTAATGTCTGCGATTCTAGCAGCTTACTTAATCCATTTTTATGTAACCCGATAACCAGCAAATGCTTAATCCTATAAAGAAAAGCCCGACTAAAGTTGCTAACGTAAATGAAAAATAGTTGAAACCCTTTTCTTTTTCTAAAACAAATTTTTTTGGATCATCAGGGTCATATATGATAATTACAGGTTGATTAATTAAGTTTGAGTATGTTCTTAGTTTACTCAAATCTGTCGTGGTATAAACATAAGGCTTCTCTTGTATGAGTTGGCCTGTCTTTGTTGTAAATTCGATAAGAGGTGTTTTATTTCTGTTCCAACTTATATGATATCCGATTATTTTGCCTTCCCATTCAATTCCCTTTTTGTGTATTCTTGACATAAAACGGAATGCTCCAAATGCAACATAACAACAAATTATTCCCAGAATTAAAAAACAGAATGCGGGTTTGATGAACGCGCACAAAGCAAAAAAATATTGCAATTCCCTTCTGATGTTTTACTATAAAATTCATTGGATAAAGTTCGAAATTATGAAATACAATTACTCGTATTGTCGTAGATCTCAAGTTGACTTTACTTCACTGTTAAAATAGTTGTTGCACTTAAACTATCACCAGTTTCAGGATCAACTTCTGAAAACACTTCTGGTCCCCAAACAGAGTAAGGACGAATAATTTCGTAGCTGTAATACCTGAATACCTTGCCTTTTGGCGGATTGGGAACTGTGAAATCTCCGTTTTTGGGCAAACGTTTATCCATGTATTCTTTGCCTATAAAACGAACCGTTGTGCCATTTACTCCTACGCGCCAGTCGAGTTCGAGCGAACTGTCGGCGGCTTCTATATAATATCCATGCTCGTCAAGGTTGAATTGTAACTGGCCTCTTGCGTCAAGTTCATCTACATTGTCATTTTGAGTTTTTGCTTTATTATGAATATCTGCAAGAATCCATTGTTGACAATCTCAAAAGGCAAAGTAGTAGGTGAGTTCAAGTGTATCTATTGGCATTTGGGGCGGCATTATATCCTTATCCACCAGATCTAAACGGGAGACACGTTCTTTGATGGCTAATTGCGAAATTACCTTTGCGGTGTCAAAGTCACCAACCAGCATTCGGGATGTAGCTGGGGTTTTGTTTTCTGCTGTTTGGCAGGAAAAGGCGGCGAGAACGACTATCAGGGTTATGCAGTTGATTGGATGCATGCAGATTAGGTCTAATCATTATTTCTTGGTAAAACTGCTGCTGAATATTTTTCAGTGAATCTTTAGTGCTAAACAAGTTAATCAATTTCAATTTACTCATTTCAAATTCAGCTTCTTTATATATCGCTGAACTTCTCGTTCTACTTTCTCAAAATCGGGTAAATCTTTTATTTGTTTGTTTCGTTAATACCGATTTTAATTTCTTGTAGCCATTCGGTTATTTCCTCAACAGTTTTATTTAATGCTCCTGCAATAATTTCAGCAATGGCCTTTGCATTTCCTTTTGCTGAAAGAATCCCTACAACTCTCTCGGTTAATTTTTCATTACGTTTCAAAAACTTACTCATTTCCCTGCCTAAAACCCTTGCTGATATTTTTTCCAGCGATTTGTCATCATCGAATAAGTCATTGTGATCACTCCAAATGAGTTCATCATAAATGTTGAAGAAGTGAATAAGAATGTCTGCAATATCAATCAGGTCATCTCTTCGTATTTCTGGACGGTCATCATAAGCAATCAGTTTTAGTAATACGATCCCCGGCAAGGTGCATACTTTAAACGTTATTTTTTCTTCAAAACTTACTTCAGGAATACCTTCTTCAAAAACTTCCTTCATGCCGTCCACATATATGGTGGTCATGCCTGTTCCCTTAACAGTTACTTTTCCTTCCTTTTCAATTTCTCCGAAAGGAAGAATATCAATTTGCCTGCGGTTAGGTGCAATCAATACAAAGGCATTTTCCTTATAACCTGTAAACCCTTCCTTGTTAATTAAATAATCTTTAAGTTCTGCAAAGTGTTCACTGTTTTTAATTAGAATTCCGAAATCAATATCACTGGTTGCTCTTCTTGGTGTAATGTCTTTCAATCCTCGCATCCATACCTCACGCGCAAGAGCACCAACTAAATAATAGTCAATGCCAAATTTTGCGAACCCCCTTTCAAGAGCTTCTAAAATTTGGAGAATTGATGTCTCCTGTCTGATTTTATTAAAGTCGGTTACTAAGTAGCTCATCGTATATTTTATTTGCTGTTTCCATGCTTCTTCTATCGCCTGTGTTCATAAGGTCGGCGTATGCAAGCAGGGGATGAACTGTAGTTTCATCAAATGTGTTCTGCCCTTTCCAGAATTTTTTGTATGCTCTTACATTTCCATTTGGATCAGGAATCAGGCGATAATTTTTTATGAGATTGCTTCTTGTTTCATCAGTATATAATGTAAATATTTCAGGTAGCAAATAGTTTGTGATTATGGCTCCTGCTGGTTCACCTCCCCAATAAGTTTGGTTTTTATGCAACGCAATATTTTTCCATTGGGTGTAATCATCATTTCTCAGAAATCGAAAATTGCCGATGTGTAAAGTAGGCTTTAGTTTTTCTTCAAATTGCATTACCCACTTTTGAAGCAGATCGCGTTTATTGATAAGTTGAATTTCATTTTTGTTTATCTCAATCAGGAATTTAAATTCTTTCAGTCCTTTCAATATGTAGTTGATGTTGCCTAACGCAATTCCCGCTTCTTTTGCAATCGCACGCTGTGGTTGATTAATCAAAGTTGTATTTGTAAGAAAAAGATAAATCACTTTTAATCCTGCGGTCTTAAATGCTCTGTTCGTTTTTTCTGTTTCCTTTTTTTCAGCTTTATGGCCTTCAATCCATAAATGATACTTGGGTGTTTGCAGAAAAATATTTCCTGCCATGTCCAAATAACAGATACCTAGTTTCCGCAATCTTTCCTTTATTTTCGGGAAAATGGTTTCGGCTATCAATAGGAATTTTTTGTTGTTTCGTGCCAAATCCTCAATTGCAGGTATCTGGTGGTTTCTGATTTCTCGTTTCACTTCCACCAAGAACAATTCCCGGCTATTTTGTATTGTTAAGTTCACCTCACCTTCAACCCCCTTTTTTTGCGTGATTCTGTAAGTGCCCTCAAAGCCAGTATGCTTTCTTAGGCTCTCTAAGGCCGTATGAACTATTTTTTCTTTCATTTTCTAAAATATGTTCAGTAAATATATTTGTTCACGAACCGTGAACATACAAATATAGTGAACACGGTATTAGTTAAACAAATTTTTTTGGACCTCTCTTGCAAAAAATCCTGGATAGTAATCAATTGAAAATAAGGCAAATATTATAACACAAAAAAACATTTCTAACATTCGAGTATTCTCCCGGCCCCCAAAAAAAGCAATTAACACCTTTTACCAAATCTCCCCACCCCAAAACCCCCGTAAATCCCCCCAAAATCCCCCCGCATAAACCTTTTTGCACTACCTTTGTTTAGCTTTAGCAATGAGTACACCCACCCACCAACCCGAGTTTCAGGCCGGAGAACTCCTCCGGAACATCGAAATTCCAGCCGATCTGCGCAAACTGGCCGAAGAAAAACTTCCCCAGCTTTGCGATGAACTTCGTCAGTATATCATTGATTTAGTGTCGGTTAAGGGCGGGCATTTTGGTGCCAGCCTGGGTGTTGTGGAGCTTACCGTGGCGCTGCATTATGTGTTTGAAACGCCCCACGATCAGCTTGTTTGGGATGTGGGACACCAAGCCTACGGACACAAGATTTTGACCGGCCGCCGCAAGGTGTTTCATACCAACCGCATTTACAAAGGCATTTCTGGTTTCCCCAAACGCTCTGAAAGCGAGTATGATACGTTTGGCGTAGGCCACTCGTCAACCTCCATTTCGGCGGCGCTGGGCATGGCGGTTGCCGCCAACCGCAAAGGCGAACACGACCGCCAGGTAGTTGCTGTAATTGGCGACGGCGCCATGACGGCCGGCCTCGCATTTGAAGGCCTCAACCACGCAGGTATCGAAAAAAGCAACCTGCTGGTGGTGCTCAACGACAACTGCATGAGCATTGACCCCAACGTGGGCGCGCTCAAAGAATACCTGAACGACATTACCACCTCGCACACCTACAACAAGGTGAAAGACGAGGTGTGGAAAGTGCTCAGCAAGTTTGGCCCCGATGCACAGAAAATGGCATCGAAGCTCAGCGACGGACTGAAAACCGCGCTGCTCAAGCACAGCAACCTGTTCGAATCACTCAACTTCCGCTATTTCGGGCCTATTGACGGGCACGATGTGGACCGGTTGGTGAAAGTGATGCGCGACCTCAAAGACATTCCCGGCCCCAAACTCCTGCATGTGGTTACGCGCAAGGGAAAAGGCTTCAAGTTTTCGGAAGAAGGTAATCCTACGCTCTGGCACGCGCCGGGGCTGTTTGACAAAACCACCGGTCAGCTGGTGAAATCGCCCAACAACGGGCCTTCGGCGCCGAAGTATCAGGATGTGTTTGGCCACACGATGGTGGAACTGGCCGAAGCCAATCCGAAAATCATGGGTATTACGCCGGCCATGCCCTCGGGCTGCTCGCTCAATATCATGATGAAAGCCATGCCCGAACGCGCAATCGACGTGGGCATTGCCGAACAGCATGCGGTAACGTTCTCGGCCGGACTGGCCACACAGGGTATGGTGCCGTTCTGCAACATCTATTCCTCGTTCATGCAGCGCGCCTACGATCAGGTGGTGCATGATGTGGCGCTGCAGAACCTGCACGTAGTATTTTGCCTCGATCGCGGCGGACTGGCGGGTGCTGATGGCCCCACGCACCACGGCGCATTTGATCTTGCCTATTTCCGCTGCATCCCGAACATGGTGGTGAGCGCACCGATGAATGAACAGGAGCTGCGCAACCTCATGTACACCGCACAGCTCGATAAAAATGCCGGGCCGTTCTCGATCCGCTATCCGCGCGGCAACGGCGTGATGCCCGAGTGGCGCGCTCCGCTTGAAGAATTACCCATTGGCAAAGGTCGCAAAGTGCGTGCAGGCAAAGATGTAGCCATTCTTACCATAGGCCATCCCGGCAATTTTGCGGTAGAAGCCTGCGAAACACTTGCCGCCAAAGGCATTCAGGCCGCGCATTACGATATGCGTTTTGTGAAGCCGATTGATGAAGAAATGCTGCACGAAGTATTCTCGAAGTACAGTGCGGTAATTACTGTGGAAGACGGCTGCATACAAGGCGGTTTCGGCAGTGCGGTAATTGAATTTATGGCCGATCACGGCTACTCCGCAAAACTCAAACGCCTCGGCATTCCTGATAAATGGATTGAGCACGGCGAACAACCGCAGCTCTGGAAAGAATGCGGCTTTGATACGGATGCCATTGTGAATACTGCGGTGGAGTTGGTGGAGAAGAAGAGTATAGTAACCGTGTAAGTACACATGCAAAAAAAACACCGGCTTTGTTATTTAGAGCCGGTGTTTTCATTTGTATCAAATCCAAACATTACATCGAGAAAATCGGCGGACCGGTTGATGAGATTTTCTTTCCAGTTCCGTTTTTCTATAGTACGCATGTTGTGTACATTGCGCAGACTTTGCAGATAGAATGCGAGATAATAAAGTTCTTTATCATCGGTCTGGCCTGTCCATTCATTCACATAAATCGCATTGCCGTAATTAAACTGCACTTTAGCCGGTGTATCGTCCACAATCAACATACGGTTAATATCCCATCCACGCTTGCGGAGTTTATTCAGTTTTTTGGCATACAGATAATTACCAAAACCGTGCGGGCTAACCAGTGAGGTTTCGTCAAACGCAGGAAAATAAGGTGTGCAGCGCGAATTGCCCCATACAAATTCCAGCGGAATATCTGCTGGAAAAATCCGCTTAACTACTTCAGCTACATAATCATCACTGGCCGATGACCAGACAGCAAGCTGATAGTGCGGTTTTACGAACTTAAGGAAATAGTGGAGGTGAGGGCGTATATATACGGAGTAGTTAAACACACTGAAGTCAGCTTCACGAGCCAATGGTTTGGGAGCAGCGTGAATAAGGGTTTCGTCGAGATCGAGGATGAGTAATGCGGGGTTATAGGGGGGATTCATAGGGTGGTTAATTGTAAAGCGAAGTTATTGATTTTGTACGGCAAGTCTGGAGACTTGCGAAAGTTAAAAGTAAACTCAAAAACCAAACAGATAACAACACAAAACATATATAGACAAACTATTGTATATCCATTACTTACGGCATTTTGTTTGATTCCTATTATTTGTATTTTCTCTGATATTTAGCTCAGATTTGTACCTTTGTTGTACCTCAAACAGTCGAGGTACAAATATTAGCCTATGCCTATCAAAGTAAAACTCCGTCAAAAGAAAATTTCCCAAAACAGGCAAAGTTTATACTTAGACTTTTACCCTGCCATCATTAACCCGGAAACAGGTAAATCCACACGGAGGGAGTTTTTGAACTTATACTTATACGATAATACCAGAAACCCTATTGATAAGCAGCACAACAAAGAAACGCTGCAAATAGCCCAGCAGATACGCCAGAAACGTGAAAACAGTTTGAACAAACCGGAGGTTTACACTGAGCAGGAAAGGGAACATCTGAATAAAAAACAGTTAGGCGAAAAGGACTTTTTGGCCTATTACATAGCACTTAAAGATAAGCGGCACGGAAGTAACCGCGAAATCTGGGCTGCCGCATATTCATACATTGAAATGTTTGCTAATGGAAATTTGAAATTTTCCGATTTAACACCTCAGTTTTGTGATAATCTTAGAGAGTATCTGCTCAACTCAAAAAGTCTGAGAAATCAAAATTTAATGATAAGTCAGAACACAGCATCCGGGTATTTCAGAACTTTCAAAACTGCACTCAAAAAGGCCTTTAAAGACGGATATATTCAAACTGATATTAGTACAAAAGTGGCCGCAATTCCTCCCGCCGAAACATTTAGAAATTTTCTGAGTTTGGAGGAGTTAAAAAACCTTGCAAATACAGAATGTGCAGACCCTCTAATTAAAAGAGCGGCGCTGTTTTCTGCTCTTACCGGGTTGAGGTTTTCGGATATTTCAAATCTTACATGGGGCGATGTGCATTTAAGCGATACACAAGGCTGTTCAATACATTTCCGGCAGCAAAAGACAAAAGGGGTTGAAATCATGCCTATTTCAGCGGATGCGGTGGTATTAATGGGAGAACGAAAAGAAACACACAAACAGGTTTTCGAGGGGCTTAAAAAATCTGCATACGGCAATGTATATATGTACAGATGGCTGGGGGCTGCCGGTATTACCAAACACATAACATTTCACTGTTTCAGGCATACTTTTGCTACTATTCAACTCTCTTTAGGTACAGACATTTACACGGTTTCAAAAATGCTGGGACATCGGGAGTTATCCACAACTCAGGTTTATGCCAAAGTAATTGACAAATCAAAGAGAGAGGCGGCAGACAGGATTAAACTGGATTTGTAAACCCTAATAGAAACAAAATGAGAGAAAGGCATTTTTCATTTGACGTTGAACGCATTACCCCTCTAAAGATGTGTGGTAAAGTAGTTATGTATGAGTTTAAAACAAGCGGGGGTTTTGAATATCCTTTTGAAATACAACCAACAAAGGGAGAACATGATTTTTCAACCTGCGAAAAATGCCAAAAATCGCTCAGTGACTTAACGAAAAGATTTACTGAAAAGTTCAACGGCAATAAACAAAAAAAAGGATTTCCATTATGCTGTCCTTATCACTCAAATCTTGTAAATATTAAAGAGTTTAACCGTGATTTTATGGTGAACGTTCCGGCAATGGTTGCCAGAAAAATAATTTACACAAACCAGCATATTATCAATTATCACAGTTCTGAAAATTGGTATAAACAGATTACGGATTACATAGATTACGCTGTGGATAGCTTTGGGAAAATGCCTAAAGACTGCGGGGAACCCTTGTATTTATCAGATTACTTTGATTATGTGACTGATCTGCTCAAACCAAATACAGTGATTAACTCAAAAAAGAAAGAGCAGATATTTGATTTTATTAACGCCTATAAGCAACCGGCAAAAAGCTACAAAACCGATTTACAATTACTGCTAAACATTTATCAAAAGTGGCTCAACGAATTTCCTTTTGAGTTGAATAGTTACTTCGGAAATCTGAAACAATACTTTGAAAATAGCTTACCATTACTAAATGGCACATCCGAAATGAATATTTATTCTGGTTGGGCAAGGGTTAAATTTCATACCAAAGCCAGCCTCATTATGCTAATAGAAAATATTACAAAAGATATACTAAATCAAATAAACGGGGTTTCGCTATATGAAAAGGGATTAATTACAGATACAAACAAAATCCAAATTGAACTCTTAATTAGCAGCCGTAAACTGAAACTAAATGCAGGGTATAAAAGCAGTTCAAAGGACGAAGAACAACGCTACCGGAAAATATTAAAAGAGTGGTTAGAAGATGAGAAAAAATTCTTTAAGGAGTTAGCCCCTTTATTATCTCAATCAATAGCGGTAAATCAAAATCCGAAACAGGAAACCAGAGCAGAGAAACTATCTAAAATATTTGCTCAACACGGGTTCAATGAATTAGATAAAGTGAAGAATTTATCTGAGCCTAACAAAATCAAATTAGTTGAATTAATCGCTCAAAATAAGATACCCTACATTGTGGCAATGTTGGATTTTTTGGGTTTTTTCACTTTGCTTAAAAAAGATTATTTCGGAAGCGATGATAAGTTATATAAATCAATGAGCAAGTGGTTTGACTGTGACGAAAGAGCAATAAAAGGTAATAAAGCGGTACTAAATGAAATATCTAAAGAAGATAGGAAAAGATACACTGCCGACCAGCAGAAAGAAACAGTAAAAAAAGACTATGAAAAATTAAAATAGGGCGTACCCCCCTATTGTTGCCCCTAAATGCCCCTCAGAGTATTGCAGCCAAAATATAACTGCAATGCTAAAAGTAACATTTGACACCCTCCCGGAAGCGGTTACACAGCTTTACGATAAGCTAACCGCTATTGAGCGCATTCTGGTTGAGCAAAACCCGCCTCAACACGCAGAAACCGAACAACTGCTCACTATTCAACAGGCCGGGGAATTTCTCAATCTCTCAGTACCTACGCTTTACGGCTATGTAAGCCGCTCCGCTATTCCGGTAAGTAAACGCGGAAAGAGGCTGTATTTCTCAAAGCTGGAGCTTTTGCAATGGATAAAAGACGGGCGAAAGAAAACGGCTGCTGAGATAAAAAACGAAGCTGAAAGCTATCTAAAATCTAAAAGGGGCAGAAATGGTTAACATCCCTTGCCCCTTACATTTTGTGCAGTTCAAAGATAGCGTTTCATTGTGCCGGATGCAACTGTTTTGCAGAATAAAAAGCTATTCTCTCACCCGCTTTAATGCGTTACTACTGCTGCCCGCCGCCTTAAAAAAAGGAGGCTAAAATGGTTGACTATATTAAGTTATCCATTACCTCCAAAAGTTTGGCTCATTACCTGCGAACCAATGTTTGCCACGTTCTGGATAATGTACTACACAGAACCGGCGATATTTCAAACTCTGTGTATGTAGGAACTATTGGGAATGAGTTTAAAGTAGAGGTGTTTAGTTCAAACAGGGTGCAGCTTTCCGGCAGCCTCCACAAATACTATACACAAGGCACAAACGCAGGGGATTTTACCTTTTCAATGGTTTGTGATGCTGTTGAAAGGTTAGCCGGTGAACTGGGAGTTTATCCGTATGAATTAATACTTCACAATCTGGAGATAGGCGTAAACCTGTCTTTACCTTACAGCCCGGATAATGTCTTAAAAAACATAGTATGCACAAAAACCGGCTGCCAGTTCAATATACATTCAACCTCTGTACGGTACTGCCCTAAAGGTGAGTACAGACATAAGATTTACAACAAGTCTGCACAGTACCCGATAAAGGACAAACACATTCTCCGTTATGAAATTCACATTGATAAAATGCGAAAAATACCCCCGGTGAAAACATTACAAGATTTAACCGAAATGCAGAACTGGTTTGAGTTTCAGCGGTTACTACTTTTACATTTTGGTGAAATTGTTTTTTTAGATTATTACGATTGGGAAATCCTACCTGAAACAGAGCGAAACTTCTATAAAAAGCACGGTTCAAAAATCAATAATATACTCTGTTGGAAAAGGTTTAAAGCCAAACAACGGCACGACATTTTCAAACAGTTGAAAGCTTTTCAAATAAAATATGGAGCAAACCGGTTTTCGTTTTACTTACACTCACTCATTGAAAAGAAAATAGACGAATTAAGAGTTTTGTAATGTTTTCACCGTTCAATTAATGGGTGAAAAGATTACCTGCGTATTTCTCTAAGAATTTAGGTTATCTATATGGGACGTTATTCTACACTACCAACACTGTACAACGAATGCCGAAAATTAACAGCCTCAAAGCTGAATAAATGGGGCTACATTCAACCGGGAGGGATTGTTTCCGGTGTGATAAGCTGGAGTAAAAACGGACATAAAACCGGCGAAGTTTCGGCCTCTCTCAGTTTCGCGGGTGCGTTGCCGGTTTTAACGCTGAATTATTGCTTCAACAAAGAACCCCGGGAGTTTACTGTACAGCTTACCTCCCGGCAGTCGAATTTAGGCCGGGGGCTGGTTTGGTACTTCGTTTGCCCGAAAACCGGTTTACTGTGCAGCAAACTGTATCTCATTAACGGCTACTTTGTACGACGTGCAACACACGGCACGGGCTTTTACCATATACAAACTATGTCGAAATCAGACCGGGTTAAAATGCAGCTTTACGAACGTTTTTTCAGGTGTGAGAATGCTTATATGGCTTTGTATAGTAAACACTTCAAAAAAACATACAACGGAAAGCCCACGCACCGGTATATGAAAGTAATGCAGCATATACGGCAGGGAGAGGGTATAAACGAGGAGGAACTTTACATTTAACCCGGTTTGCGGCGGCTTTCTTTCATTTCAAAAGCAACGCCCAAAGCCTTTGATATAAACCAGTCGTGAAACGGCAGTATTTCCCACCTGAACAAATGCCGGGTGTTTGCGCCGTGCAGAGCCGGTACTAAACCCGGTTGATATTCGCGGAGTTGGTTAATTACTTCGGATTTGTGCTGAAATACCTTTTTGAAATTCAAATCCGTTTCTGCCAGTGCTTCAACTAATTCTATACAGCAATGTTCCCGCGCTGTGAGTTGTCCGTATTTGGGCAGTGTTGCCAGTACACGGCGAAACATACCGGCAGTTTTGCTTTGTGTTTTTGTTTGCCCTTGCTCTGTATATGCAATAAGCAAAAGCAGCCGTGCAGACACCCCGAAACCCTCCGCGTCTGCTGTTTTCATATTCAGCAATTCAAGTACCTCAGCCGCCTCTGCAAATTCGTTTTTGCAAAGCAGCAGCAGAGCTTTCAGATAAACCGTTTTTTCTGAAAGTGGTTTTGTTTCTTTGAGCAGTTGAGCCGCAAGCGTAAAGCGTTTAAGCTGTATGTATGCCGCTGCTTCAATTTGCAGTAATTCGCTGAGGTCGAAATCTTGCCCGGTTTCAACGGCTTTGGCTTGCTGTGCTGTTATCAAAGCCTTTTCCGGTTTATTGCAATGCAAGTAAAGCAGCGCAAGTTTCAGCAGGGTTTCACGCTCTGGAGTACCGCTTTGCAAAGCCGGGGACTGTTTTATTAACCGAAGTTGATTTTTACGGCAGCGTACAACCTTTGCAAACTGATTGTTTTTCTCCGCGCTGAGTGCTTCGGTTTCAAACAAACAGAATGAAACACGCACCGAATGAAACTGCTTTTCAAGTTCGCGGAGTTCGTTTAATTGTATTTCGGTTGCTCCGGCGGGTGCAGCCTCAGCAAACCGGTAAAGCTCCCGGCAGGTGTGCAGCAGTTGCATACTTTGCAGGTATTTTCCCTCCAGCTTTTCATACTTTGCCCCCTGTGCCGGGTTTATTTGTTGCAGGTAGGCCAATATTTGCAGCAGTTCGGGGTAAAACTCAAACTGCAAAGCCGTATCGTAAACCGTGCTGAGGTAAAACCCTGCAAACACAGTTAAACCGCGTTCTAAAAGAAACTCCGCATGATGCAAGCGAACACGGCAAGCCGAAAACGCTTTTGTGTATGCCGTTTGTGAAATGTGCCGCTTTGTATTGATGTGAAGTGTAACAGCCTCCAGCAGCTTTTCTTTGAGCCGCAATACCAAACGACTGAAAGCCGGTACATTCATTTTACCGTAGAGCAAAAACTGTAATTCTCTTTCGGTGTGCTGTTCTTCGCTGCAAAGCAGGATTAACAGTTTTCGGCTTTTGCTTTCGTAGTTTTCCCCGCGTTCGTCAAACGCTGCAAGGAAGTTATGGCAGAGTGCAACTTCGTTTGGTTTCAGGGCTTTTACAAGGGCTGTGAGTGTGTTTATTCCGCTCATTGGTTTTACTGGTTTAAGTGAACCGTAAAACCCTCATTTCAAATATGCCTCAGCTTTGGGCTATGCTGCAAATAGCGGACACTCAAAAACACCTATACAGCACACTAACAACCGGTTACAGTGGTGCAGAAAACGCTCTGCCCTTTGTTGCTGCTTTGGCAGAGGTTGCCCCGGTCTTTCAACTCCCGCCTAAATGCTTAAATTTCGCATTAAGGTTTCTCTATCTTTGAGCGTATGAACGTGACATTAACCAAAACGCAGAAAATATTAATTGAAAGTTCCGGCGATATTGCCCGGATAATGCGGCAAATACTGCTACGTGAAAACCGCATAAGCCGCCAAAAAGAACACCTCTGGGCTATTGGGCTTAATGCAGATTTCAGCATTCTGTACGTTGAGTTAATTGCGTTTGGCATACCCGGCAAAGGCAAGGTTAAACCGATGGAAATTTTTCGTTTGGCGTTGCAAAAAGAGGCTGAGTATATGTACCTCTGCCACAACCGGAAAACGGCTGATATGGCCGCTCAACCAGACGATAAGGCGCTAACTGATCGAATGATACAGGTAGGCAATATTGTAGGGATTAACGTTTACGACCACGTAATAATAAATGCGAAAACCGAAGATTACCTCAGCTTTGCAGATGTGGGATTAATGGAGGAACTGCGAAAGAGTACAACGTGGATACCAAAGTTTGAGCAGATCAAAAAAATTAAGAAAATGGCTGCTGATGAAGCTGTAAAAAAAGACCGTATCACCATTGCCAAAACAATGAAGAAAAACAAGGTTTCGGCAGATTTGATTTCAAAGTTTACCGGGCTGAGTGTGGAGGAAATAAAAAGCCTTTAACCGCTAATTACTCAAAGTCTATTTTGTCTATCTCTTTCATTATACGCGCTGTTTCAGATAGTGCCACAATGATTTTCTGATAGTGCAAAATATCGTCGAACTCCAGTTTCCTTTCTTTGCGGTCTTTGAGCCATTTCTGGGCGGGCTGATAACCGCCTATATAAAACTCCCACGCAGTGGCCGGTACATTGTCGAAATACTGCGTTTCGTTTATATACACCCTGCCGTTTTTATACACGGGTTTGTTTACCACGTTATCCCCGTCAACCGGGTACTGTGTTATGTACTTTTCTACTTTCGGGCTTTCCAGCAAATGTATTTCCCTGAGTTCGCCGCCTAACTTTACTAATTTCCAAAACGTTTCTTTGTCTTTCGGATAGGGTACTCTGGGAAAATCTATTTTCAAAAACTCTTTGTATTTCTCCCGGTAGGTGGGCGAATGTAAAACGGAATAGATATAGTCTAAAATGTCTATTGGTGCGAAAGTATTTTTGCCCGTTTCTTTTTCCGTGGTGAATTTAAGAGCTAATATTTTACTTATCTGTGTAATAATTTCCGAGTTTAAATTTGGTTGTCTTTTATCGGTAAACTCCGAAACAATACTTCTTTGATTTTTTTCTTGAGGATTGACATATAATGGAAAGTAACTTCCAGAACCAAATCTTCCTGCTGTACCTGTTAAATTAAAATCACCAATCAGTTTTGTAATGAATATATAATGCCAGTTTCCTACGCTTTGACGTGCAATCACCATTCCTAAGTTATCCCCATTAAGAAAATGCTGCATTACTTGTTTTACAGGCCATCCAATAAACCCCTTTGATTCACCAGTGTAATAAGTCCATTTAATATCGAAAGGTCTATAATTGTATTTTACAAACAAATGATCCTTCAAGCCGAACGCCATTACATTATTTTTACAAAATTCTACTTTCCCATCTCTGCTTTCCCAGCTAATTTTATTGTATTTAATTTTTATTTCATCACAACTAAGATTGTAAATATCCTGAACCTTTTCAATGATTTCTGATTTTGTATTTTGAAATGCTAAGCTATCTCTTTTACTAACAATGCCTATTCCATTTATCTTAAAAAGACTAACCACAGAAAACCCATCATTATACTTTTTTGAATCGTTAAATTTCTTCGGCGTAAAAAAATAATTTGGTGTAACCGGATTAAGCCTCTTAAAGCCTATTTCTGATAGCTTTTTTGAACTTAGAAAATTGTATTTTTTATCTCTCTTCCCAAATAAATCTATATGGAAAACTTGCCCTAAATTATTTGACTTTTTTTCGCCGGTCTTAATAAATATATTAATTGAAACTCCTTGCTGAATATCAAATACATTTTCATCAATGCTACCATCCGGTGAAATCTCTTTCTTTTTACTATTCCCGTGCAAATCAATGGTATAAATTTTATCAAATGTCTTTAACAAGTTCCATCTCATCCCTCTAAACGTGGGGTTATCTAAATAGCTATTAGGATTAATGTAGGCTAATATGCCACTCCCGTTTTTTTCGATAAAATGCTGCCCATACCTAATAAATTTATTTTCATCAGCGTTTATCCATTTTGAATTTTTCTCTTGTAGTTTCCCCTTTGAATCTGGCTCTTTTTTGTAATCTTCCATCAACTTCAAAATCCATTCCCCTTTATTCGCACTTTCCCCACTATACGGCGGGTTTCCTATAATGCACATAACCGGCGTATCTCTTTTTATTTTGTTTGCCTCGTTTGCCTCCGCACTCAACCAGTTTGCAAACAGCGTTCCGGTATCGGGGTGGCTTTCTTCTAAACTGTTGGTAAGATACACGCGGAGGCGTTGGTTTTTGGTGGGCTTAAAACCGGTTTCGGTAAACAGTAAATCCAACTGCAAATGTGCCATTGCATAGCTTGCCATAAGCAACTCAAAACCGTTGAGGCGGGGCAGTAGATGCGTTTCTACATAGTTGCTCCAAATACCTTGTTGCCCCTCAAACTTTTTGTGTATCTGTTTAACCACCTCAGCCAAAAATGTACCTGTACCGGTGGCCGGGTCAAGTATCTGCACTTTGTGTACTTCCTGCTCAACCGTTTTTATATTCTCTTTGTAGCGTTTATCGGTTTCCTGCAAGTTTACTTTTACTTTGGTTTTGCTGGTATCTGCTAAACCGTTGGGCAGGTTAAACTCTGTTTTCAATACCTCATCAACAGCACGTACTATAAAATTAACTACCGGTGCAGGTGTGTACCAAACGCCCCGCGCTTTGCGTAGTTTGGGGTCGTACTCACTCAGAAAGGTTTCGTAAAAGTGTATTATCGGGTCTTCGGTTTTGGTGCTTTTGCCGTAGTTCTTTAGCAGTTCCTCCACGTTGCAGGCTAAAAACACCTCCACCAAACTATCTACAATCCATTTAATACGGTCGTCAATGTCAACCCCGGCAATGTAGCTAAATAGCTTTCTCAAAAATGGGTTTGATTTGGGTATAAGCTCCGCTGCTTCCTGTCTGCTGAATGTGGGCAGCGTGGGGTCGTGCAAACGTGCTGCAAACATGCCGTAGGCTATTGTCTGGGCGTACACATCTGCAAAGGCTTTCGGGGTAATGTCGTGTATGAGAATTTCTTTGAATGCGTGTAGCTGGTCTTTGAGTGTGCTGTTTTCTGAGGTTTCCTCATCGCTGTTCAACGCCTGTTCAATTACGTTTGCCAGCAGCCGGGCTTTGGCGGCCATCATTTCGGCTAATGTTTTGCTGCTCTTTATGGTTTGCGTTACCTCTAAAGCAAAATCACGGATAAGGTGTTCAAACGTTGTAAATGCTTCGGGTATAGGCTTTATTTCGCGTTTCCCGGCCTTATCTGTTATTTCGGCTATGCGGACGCTCTGCGTAGGCTTTCCGGCCTTGTAGAAGTGGAAATCCAGATAATCGGTAAAAATCAAATTGGTAAGGCTTTCCCGGTAGCGGTCGAACTGTTCTTTGTTGCCGCTTTTGTTTTTGCCCTGCAAATCGCCGTCCCCTACGTCTTTAGCTTCAATAAAACCCACCGGTATATCATTCCGGGTTAAAATATAGTCGGGTGCTCCGCATTTTTGGCGTTTGGGTTCGTTTGTAGCATACACACCGGGAATGAGGCTTTCAATGAGTAGCTGTAAATCACCCCTGAATGAGTGTTCGGTGGTATTGCCTTGCTTATATCGTTTATTGATACTGTCTAAATATTCGGCTACGTTCATACGTTCGGAAATGGAATTTGTGCAGGGAGGTTTTATTTTCTGCTAAAATACGGGGATAAATGAGAGCGTAAAACTATGTCGGGGAAACCGCTTTTGCCTGTTGCGGGAAATTTTGGGCTGTTTTCGGGTAGCTTTTTTGGTAGTGGGCATATTGTGGCTGATTGACCGCCTCCGCTGATTTTTGTACCTTATTTGTACCTCATGCGCGGTTATTTAGTATAAGTGACTAATAATCAGCATCTTGAAAATTTATCGACTTGCTTCAGTTTTAGCGTGCGGGTTTTATCGGCTTCGCCGAAGTAAACCCTTCGCAGCTTTGGTTGTTTTTTGAGATGATGGGTTAATTCTGTAAACGTAGAATGCGTGTTGTACATTCTGCAGCAAGTCTGGAGACTTGCGAAAGTTTTAGCGTGCGGGTTTTATCGGCTTCGCCGAAGCAAACCCTTCGCAGCTTTGCAGCTTTGTTTTATCGGCTTCGCCGAAGTAAGCCCTTCGCAGCTTTGGGCAGCTTCGGGCAGGTATTTCTTCCTGTTAAAACAAATTGACAGGCAGCACATCCGGGGTCAAAAGCGACCCCGGATGTTTCTTTTGCAACGACAGTTTGTTTTAGCAGAAATGCAGCTGTGGGCGATGGGGGATTGCACGTTACTGTTTATGCCTTTCGCGGAACACTTCGGCAAAAGTTCTGTTCTCGAGCTGGGCGCGAAGCCAGGCAATGCAATCGAAATATTCGAGCGCAGCTTGTTCGAAGCGGTTCTGGCTGAGTTTCTGTAATTGCTGAAGTAATTGCTGATAGACGATGCGCTGTTTTTCGCGGGTGATGGGCTTGGCGAGCGTGAGCGCAAAACGCAGCAGCAGATTTTCAGTGGTGTAAAGCCGGCGACGGCGGTCGAGATAATTTGAGGTGGAGCGGGCTATGGAGCCAATAAGTTCGTCGTTGCCGATATCAATGTGGATGAACAAACGAAAGATGCGTGCAAAGCTCACCACATCCTGCACATAATCGTGCTCATGTTCATTTATAATGCTGTTGAGCCATTGCAGGGCTTTTCGCACTTTACCATCGCCGTAATACAACAATGCAATGTTGTAGCGAAGTATGAGTTCAATGTCTTTTTCGATGAGTGCACCAAAGCGGGTGAGGTTTTTTTCCCAGTAGCTTACCCGCTGCACCCCTTCGGCAAAACGCCCGGCACATTGGAGTACATCCGACTCGATAATGGCACTGCGCTTAAATACCACAGCTTTGTTGTTTTCTGTTCTGAACTGCGGATACTGTGCATTAAGTTGCATGAGCTGCCGGTTAATGGCCAGCGCCTCGTCGTAATTGCGCTGGCTGCGATGCACCACAGCCAGGTCGAACAACACGCCTGAGTATTTCGAAATCTGAAGCGGGGTAGGCGAGGGCAGGTGTTCAAACAACATGGCCAGTTTGCGCCGGTGCTGCATGGTTTTGTCGAGATTGCCCAGCACCAGGTTGCAGTTGGCGTTGAGGCGGTGAAAAAAGTAGCGGGCCTCAAACGAGCGGGCTCTGGAAGCCGAGGTGAGCAGCGGATTTTTCAGTAAATCGCGGAATACTTTTTCTTCTTTGGCTGTTCGCGGCCAGAGACTTCGCCTTCGGCTGAGGTCGAATCTGTCGCTAAGATGCTGGTAGGCACTCAGGTTGGCGTATTGTTCAATAAGTTCTTTTTCTTCTCTGATGAGACCTTCCATTTTCCCTTCCATGGTTAGCGGATCGAAATGCCGGATCAATTGTTTTTTAAGAGCCAGCGCTTCGAGTGCATGCAGGAATAGTTCTTTTTCAATGAGACGCGGATAAAGCCTGTTCAGTCTTTTGCTTGCTGCTGTAAACATGCCTTTGCGTATGAGCAGGCTTGCCGCAAGCATTTCGGCCGAAGCAGCGGCCTGCGCATTATCGGGCTGATGCAGGGCGCAAAGTGCATCGAGAATTTGTGTAAACAGGTAGTTCTTTACCGCCGGCAGCCGTGATAAAAAACTCCGCCCTTTGAAATGCTGCTTCAGCGCAGCCTCATCATACTGTTTCTGTTTCAGCACTACATCAAAAACCTGCATGTAATCGGCATTGGCGGCCGCCGCTCCGCACCAGGTGCGAAACCATGCTTTTTCTTTTTTATCGAGTAAGTGAATGAGCTGATGCAATTCGGAAGAAGGTGTCATGCAAAGCGAAGAATAACCGGGTTTGTTTACCTTAAAAGTATTGTTAATAAAGGTAAAGATGAAGATTAAAGATTAAAAAATACAATTTGCCGGAAGAAGAATAAATTAAACCTGCCACCGCAGCTTGCCTTTTTTAACCGAAATTGCAGCATGGTAAACCGGTTACTGATTTTATTTTGTCTTTGCTGTGCGGGTATGGCGAAGGCACAAAATACGCCGCAGCATTATTTCCACAACCCCGCAAACGCCGGTGTAAATAATTCGTTTTTCCTCGACGGGCTTTGCAATAAATTTCTTTTCATTTATACCCAGGCCGAAATTGCGGGAATGACCAATCCGGTTACTTCTTCCATTACCATTGATACCATCTGGTTCAGACACGGAGGCAGTTCGTCAAATCCCTCCACCACATTTACCAACCTGGTTATTACACTTGGTCACACCACACTTGCGGCGCCGGTGGCTAATTTTGCGGCCAATTTCAATGCGGGGACACCGCAGGTGGTGCTCAGTGCCACAAGTTATACCTACACCAACAACACCGGTGCCTGGAATGTACCTGCCGACAACTGGACGCCCATTGTACTGCAAACGCCATTCACCTACAATTTCACCGACAATCTTGCCGTGCAGTTTGAGTTTGCCGTTTCGTCGGCCGCTATTGCGGGGCATTATGCCGATAACGGCGGTATTCCCATTACGCAGTATGCATCACCATCTACTTCGGCCACGGCTACGGCGTTTACATCGCGGCCCATGTTTGGCATTTCGCGCGGGTGCGGTGCGCCGGTGCAGCTGGGTGCCGATACTACATTGTGCGGCGGACAGCAGCTTACACTCAATGCCGGCAGTCCGAGCGCCACACACAACTGGAGCACCGGCGCCACTTCGCAAAGCATTACCGTGAGCACGGCAGGCACTTACTGGGTTACAGTGAGCGACAGCTGCGGCACACGCACCGATACCATTGTGGTGGCCGTAAACACACAGCCCGTGGCCGATGCCGGCAACACCGAACTCATTTGCCTCGGCAGCGGTGCACAGCTTACCGCCAGCGGAGGAAGCAACTACGCCTGGCAACCGCCTGCAGGCTTATCATCGGTCAATACAGCCATTACGTTTGCATCGCCGGTGGTTACCACAACCTACACCGTAACCGTAAGCAACGGCAATTGCATCGATACCGATACGGTTACGGTAACTGTTCTCCCGCTGCCAAGCGTAAACGCCGGGGCCGATGTAAGTGTAAACTATGGAATGGATGTAACACTTACAGCTGCAGGAAGTGGCAGCTTTTTATGGTCGCCGGCAACAGGTTTGAGTTGTGTAAACTGCGCATCGCCGGTAGCATCACCGGCGGGCACCACACAATATGTGGTAACCGTAACCAGTGCCGACGGCTGTGTAGCCAGCGATACCGTGCTGGTAACGGTTGAACTGAACTGCGGCGATGTGTTTGTGCCCAATATATTTTCGCCAAACAACGACGGGCAAAACGATGAACTGATCGTTTTTGGAAACTGCATTACATCTTATGTATTTGAAGTGTTTGACCGCTGGGGCAACCGCGTGTTTTACAATACTGATCTGAGCCGTAACTGGGATGGTACCTACAACGGCACGGCACTCGATAACGGAATATACGCCTGGCAACTCAGCGCCACACTTGTAAACGGCCAAACCGTAAAGCAAAGCGGCGATGTACAAATTTTACGATAGCGTAAACAGAATGAAGAAACTGAAAGTACTTTTCCTGCTTTGTGTATGTGCAACTTCAGTACATGCACAAACCATTTGTAACGCCGCAGGTAACGTAATGATTTACTCCAATTACGAAGGAGGAAATCTCACCATTGATGTGGATGTAAATATCCCCAACCTTAAAATTGGTATCTGCACTTACGAAGCAGTGGCGGTAAATATTACCGGTGCGTTTGCCGGAAATGTAACCGGTGTAATTTATGCGGGATTTGAAGGACTGAACAATACCAGTTGCGGACCTACGGTAGGATCCGTATCTATAAGCGGTGTACCGGCATCCATTGTAAATACCTACACCACAACTGACGGGAATACAGCCATCGCGAATTTTTTGGGCGATACGCTTCAGTTTATGACCATTCCGCTTGTAAACTGCATGGTAGGTGCCGAAGGCTGCGGACAAACGGCCAGCGGAGGCGGCAATTCATCGCCGCAGATTGTGCAGTTTTTTCTTTCCGAATTCGGCCCCGGAAGTACGCTTTACGCGCATTACACCGATTATATCTGTTTCCCTTCTTCAACCATGCTGGTGAGTAATGGTGGCAACTGTTGCCTGCAAACACCGTCCACTGCACCCAATCCCATTTATCGTCCGGCAGCCACTTATGATTTTATTCCGTCAGACGATACATTGCTGTGTAACGGCAGTATTACCCTTGATCTTTCGTTTTACCCCGTGCTGTTTCAGCCGCCCACTTACCCCGGTTACGTGTGGAGCGACGGAACCATCGGACCGGTAATCAATATTACACAACCGGGCGTGTATTCATTTACCGTGGGCGACTACTGTCATGGTTCATGGTCCACATTTTTAACCGATACGATTGTTGTACTGCCATGCTGTTCGCTCACCAATAGTGTGGCAGTGGCTACGGCTGTGGCCTGTTTCGGCGATGCCACGGGCACAGCCACAGCCACACCGGGCAGTGGCAATGCGCCGTTTACCTACAACTGGCAGCCCGCAGGTGGCAATGCCGCTACGGCCACCGGTTTGCAGGCCGGCAACTACATCTGTATCATTGCCGATTCATCAGGCTGTCTGGACACAGTAAGCGCAGTTGTTTCGCAGCCACCTGCGCTTACGGCCACAGTTTCTTCCACACCGGCGCTTTGTCCGACCGATAATTCAGGCACAGCAACGCTTGCTGCCGGCGGCGGCACACCGGGCTATCAGTACAGCTGGAGCACATCGCCGGTGCAAACCACGGCTACAGCCACCTCGCTGCTGCCCGGCACCTATTCCTGCACGGTTACTGATCTCAACAACTGCTCATCCACATTTACCACATCAGTTGCATCGGGAAGCGGGCCTGTAGTTACAGTGAGTCCCGGCGCTACTATTCTTTTCGGAAACTCAATCACACTCAGCGCAGGCGGAGCAACAAGCTACACGTGGCTGCCGCAAACCGGACTCAGCTGCAGCAATTGTGCAAGTCCGGTTGCCACGCCATCAGTTACCACTACTTACACCGTAACCGGCACCGATGCCAACGGCTGCAGTAATACAGCCGTGGTAACCATTGTGGTGGATGTGCAGTGCGGCGATGTGTTTGTGCCGAATGTGTTTTCGCCCAATGGTGATAACATAAATGATGTGTTCAGGGTGTTTGGAAATTGTGTGGTGAGTATGCAGCTTGATGTGTTTGACCGCTGGGGCGTTCGCGTGTATTCGGGCAATGATCCCGGCAGCGGCTGGGACGGTACCTGGCGCGGCAACCTGCTCGACAACGGCATTTATGCATGGCAGCTCCGGGCCACACTCATTACCGGCGAAACAATAGCGCTTGCGGGCGATGTTCAACTTATGCAATAACCGATTTATGAAAAAAAACAGTCTGCTTTTTTTATGCCTTCTTGCATGGTATTATTCCTACGGACAGGATGTGCATTTCACGCAGTTTACCTCAGGCATCGACTGGCTGAATCCTGCGGGGGCGGGTGCACTTTCGCCGGTTACGGCCAATGTAATTTACCGTGATCAGTGGGGGGGCATTGGCGATTTTTATCAGAGTTCCTATGCCTCCGGACAATTCAGGCTGGGTGAGGCGAAGGCAAAAAAAGGATTTTCGGCTGCCGGTGTTATGGTACTTAACGACCGTGCGGGTACAGCGCGTCTGAATACACTTAATGCGGGGCTTACGTATGCATACCATGTACGCCTCGGGCTCAAACAAACGCTGGGTGCGGGTGTATATGCGGGCTATTTGCAGCGGAGTTTTGGTGATGCCGGTTTGCAGTGGGGCTCGCAGTACGATGGTATGGCTTACAACAATGCGTTGCCGGGCGAAGCCACCACAAATCTGCGCCGGAGCATGATGGATTTTGGTGCGGGTATTTGCTGGACATTCAAAAGCAGCGAGTCGTATATGACGGCAAATAACCAGCGAATGTTTCGTTTGGGCGGCGGTGTGTGGCACCTGGCAGCGCCCAATATTGCATTCAACGGCACCGATGCTGTGGCGCGGCGCTATTCGTTTCACGGCGATGCATTGATCGGTATTTCCAATACACCGCTGGCCTTGCTGCCTGCCGTGCTGTTTCAGTATCAGCAAACCAGTGAACTTGTAGTAGGTTCGCTCATCCGCTATACCGTAAAAGAGGCATCGCGCTACACGGGCTTTGTATCGTCATCGTCGGTTGCAGTGGGTGCATACTGGCGTAACCGCGATGCCCTGGCTGTTGCGGCGCAACTGCAATGGAGCAACTACAGCCTCGGACTGAGCTATGATGCCAATATTTCATCGCTCAGCAATTCAACCAACGGACGTGGTGGTTTTGAAGTCACCTTCCGCTACACCGGCGGAAAATCAATAGGCGGAAAAACGCCCATTCTCTGATTGTTTCACCCTTAATACAAATGCCGATGAAAAAAACACTACACACGCTTCTTTTGGCCGGGTCGCTGTTGTTTGCTGCACACACGCAGGCGCAAACTATTTGCAATGCCAACGGCAATTTGTTTCTCTATTCAAATTACGATGGTGGTGCGCTTACGCTGAATGTGGATGTGAATATTCCCAACATTCACATCGGCATTGTATCCTATGAGTATGTGCGTGTGGCCATCACCGGCACGTATGCAGGTAATGTAACGCAGGTGTACTATGCGGGATACAACGGGACCAACAACAACTGTAATCTTCAGGGTTCGCCGGTTACTACAATTACCGGTGCAACCAATGCAACCAGCAACATTGTGTTTGCACCCAATGTTACGCTGAGTAATCCGAACGGCTATTCAAGCATCATCTGCGGCTATTCGTGCGATACGGCCAGTACGCAGGGAGGCTGCAACACGGTTGATCAGATTGTGGATTACTTCCAGCAAACACTTGGCAGCACGCTCTATTCGCACCGTGTGCAGTATGGCTGCTGGCCGTCGCAGCCGGTACCGCTGAGTTCGGGTGGCAACTGTTGTATTGGTTCGTCGGGGCCAAGTACGGCTGTGGCAGCATTGCCTGCGCTGCAACTGGGAATTTTGCAGCAAAACAATACTTGTGTGGTTACACTGCCTGCTGTAGCGGCGGCGCAACAGGTTACGCTTGAGGTGCTGGATATAACGGGGCGTGTGGTTTATAGCCAGCAGGTGCAGCCGGGTACTTCACAAACCACATTACTGCTTCATGAATTTACTTCGGGATTATTGTTCGTTCGTGCACACTGGAAAGATGGTACAGCAAGTGCTAAAATAATGATGACACAATAATTTTTTTTTGGTCAGGTGAAAAGGCGCATCCGGCTGTGGCTGTGGTGCGCCTTTGATTTGCAGCCTGCCTGCCCTTTGTATCTTTACTCAAACCCGAGCCGGATGAATAACACCCACGAAGTACTTATTATCGTTCTCTCCTCACTGGGACTGATGGCAATTGTGGCTTTGCTGACCCGGCGGTTTGTAAATAAACGTCCGCTTACTTCGGTATTGTATTTCATGGCCGATAAGCAACGGCCTGTTTTGCATATTCTTGGCTACGAGCGCATCATTCCCGAAGACGGCGATTCATTTGATGTGTATAAACATTATCTCTTTCACCTGCATACAGGTAAATTTGAACTGCTTGCCAAACAACGCGGCACCGGAATTGATTTGCAGAGTGAATTTGTGAAACGCAGCCTTTCCGCATATGCATCTAAGCATGGCGTGCAGCTCGAATTTGGCATACGTGCTTTAAAAAACAAATTTACACACCTCTATTCCCGGAACAGCAGCGATCCCGTTTTTGAAATTTACCACGAAGACAGCCGCCGCTCGGACACAGAACTTCCTCCGCAATTTTCGCCAAACGCTCTCCTCTTTACACGCTACACCGAACACGGTGTGGGTATGTTTACGCTTACAATCCGTATAAACGGACAAACCACACATACCTGCAAAATGAACGGAGCACCAGATCAGGACTGTTTCGGGTTTTACGACAACAACAGAAAACGATTGTATCTGGTTTATCTCCGTTCGAAATTAGTGGCTGTGGGAACTGGTTTTATGGTGATTGATTATGCGGAGGGGAAGTTGGTGAGTGATGAGTTTGTACGGTAAACGGATGAAGCGTAAAGATGTATATCCAATTTACATTTATCAATACTATCGAACGGGTCGCTATCTCTTCAATACAAATATTAGCAGTATTGTCTGCGTAGCCCTTGCCTGATCTGATTTGGTTATTCATGAATAGAACATACCGTTATCAGCTTGTTCTATCTGTCTTTTTGCAGCTGTATTATAGTTACGATCAATTATTATAGAAGTATTTATGTTGTTTCGATACAGTTGTATCTGCCTCTAACGTTAACACAGATCATATCCCGGGGTATTTTCTCCGGTTCAGAAGTACAAAAAAAGCGGCCTGAATTGCTTCAGGCCGCTGTGTAGTTGAAAGGAAGTGGAAGATTACAGCTTGCGCTTGATTTCCACCATTTCGAAACCTTCGATGAGGTCGCCCACTTCGATGTTGTCGAACTTATCAATGTTGAGACCGCATTCGTAGCCGGCGTTCACTTCTTTCACGTCGTCTTTGAAGCGTTTGAGTGAGCCGAGTGAACCTTCGTGCAGTACAATGCCATCGCGGATGACACGCACTTTGGTGTTGCGGTTTACTTTGCCGTCGAGTACATAGCAGCCTGCGATGGTGCCCACTTTCGAGATGCGGAATACTTCGCGGATTTCGATGTTGCATACCACTTTCTCTTCGAATTCCGGGGCAAGCATGCCAAGCATGGCCGCCTTGATTTCGTCGATGGCTTTGTAAATAATCGAGTAGAGGCGGATGTCGATCTGCTCGGTTTCGGCCAGCTTCTTGGCGTTGGCCGTGGGGCGTACCTGGAAGCCGATGATAATGGCGTTTGACGCAGAGGCGAGCAGCACATCGCTTTCGCTGATGGCACCCACGCCTTTGTGTACAATGCGGATCTGAATCTTCTCGGTCGAAAGCTTGAGCAGCGAGTCGGCCAGCGCTTCGATAGAACCATCCACGTCACCTTTAATGATGATGTTGAGTTCTTTGAAGTCGCCGAGCGCGATACGGCGTCCGATTTCTTCGATGGTGATGTGCTTCTGTGTGCGGATCGACTGTTCGCGCTGGAGCTGGAGGCGGCGTGTGGCAATGTCGCGGGCTTCGCGTTCATCAACCATTACGTTAAACTTATCGCCGGCCTGCGGAGCGCCGTTTAAACCGAGAATCTGCACCGGAGTAGCCGGGCCAACGGTTTCTACTACGCCGCCGCGCTCGTTGTGCATGGCTTTTACGCGGCCGCTGTAGCAGCCGGCCAGAATTACATCGCCCACATGCAGTGTACCGTTTTCAACCAGCATGGTAGCTGTGTAACCACGGCCTTTGTCGAGGGTTGATTCGATAATCGTTCCCAGTGCGCGCTTGTTCGGATTGGCTTTGAGGTCGAGAATTTCGGCTTCGAGCAATACTTTCTCAAGCAGCACATCAATGTTCAGGCCTTTCTTGGCCGAAATTTCCTGACACTGGTATTTACCGCCCCACTCTTCCACCAGAATATTCATGGCGGCCAGTGCTTCGCGGATTTTGTCGGGGTTTGCACCCGGCTTGTCAATTTTGTTGATGGCGAACACAATGGGAACGCCGGCAGCCTGTGCGTGGTTAATGGCTTCCACAGTTTGGGGCATCACGCTGTCGTCGGCCGCAACCACAATAATGGCTACGTCGGTTACCTGCGCACCACGGGCACGCATGGCGGTAAACGCTTCGTGACCCGGCGTATCGAGGAAGGTGATGTGCTTGCCGTTTTCGAGTGTTACGCTGTAGGCACCGATATGCTGGGTAATACCACCGGCCTCGCCCGCAATAACGTTGGCTTTGCGGATATAGTCGAGCAGCGAGGTTTTACCGTGGTCAACGTGACCCATTACTGTAACAATGGGCGGACGTGACACAAGCTGATCGGGCGTATCTTCTTCTTCCTTGATGGCTTCCTGCACTTCCACGCTCACAAACTCCACCTTGTAGCCCATTTCTTCGGCCAGGATGGTAATTGTTTCGGCATCGAGGCGCTGGTTGATCGACACAAACAGGCCGAGCGTCATACAGGTGGAGATGATTTTCGTCACAGGTACGTCCATCATGGTAGCCAGCTGGTTGGCGGTTACAAACTCGGTAACCTTGAGTACGCTCTTTTCGGCTTCGGCGCGATCGAGCTGGTCCTGCATACGCTGGCTCACAATCTCGCGTTTGTCGCGGCGATATTTCGAGGCTTTCGATTTACCTTGTCCGCTGAGGCGGGCAAGTGTTTCTTTAATCTGTGCCTGGATTTCTTCTTCAGTGAGTTCAGCTTTGGGCTGATCGCGCTGGTTGCGGTTTTGGTTATTGCCGCCTTTGTTCTGATTATTTCCGCCGCGGTTCTGGTTATTTCCGCCCTGACCCTGATTTCCGCCGCGGTTCTGGTTGTTTCCGCCGCCACGGTTCTGGTTGTTTCCGCCACCCTGCTGGTTGTTTCCGGCAGGTGAGCCGTCTTTATTAATGCGTTTGCGCTTTTTCTTCTTTTCGGCTTCAAACGCAGCCGACGAGGAGGCAACCGGTTTTTTCTTGTCTTCTTTCACCGGCAGCTCGATGCGACCCATGATTTTTGGGCCTTCGAGTTTTTCTACAGTGCGGCGGAAGAGTACTTCTTCTTCGGGTTTTGGGGGTTCGGGGGGGGCTGTTTCTTCGGGTTTGGCTACCGGAGTTTCTACTACCGGAGGAGGCGTTTCGGTTTTGGGCTGGGGTTTCTCCTGCTGGGGAGTAACTGCGGGAGTTTTGGGCGTTTCCTTTTTGGGTTGCTGCTTATCGGCAGCGGGCGCCTGTTTTTTATTCTCCTTTTCTTTTTCCTTCTCCTTACCGCGGTTTTTGGGTTTTGTGTCGCCGAGATCAATTTTAGAAATGATCTTCAGACCAATGCCCGTTTCGGGTTTTGTTTCTTTCACTTCCGGCTCCGGAGTTACTTCGGCTACCGGAGTAACCACAGGCTCGGGTGTTTCAACCACGGGTTGTTTTACTTCGGGCTCGGGAGTTTCGGTTTTCACCTCAGCGGCGGGCTCCACAGCGGGAATTTCCACAGGCTGTGGTTTTTCTTCTTTCTTAACTGCCGGAGTAGGGGCAGGTGTGGTCTTGGCCGAGGGTGTGGTTTCTTTGATCAGGATTTCTTCCTGTTCACGCTCGCTCGGCTTTTTATTGCGCGAGTCGTCCTGGAGCGAAATGGTTTCCTTGCGTGTTTTGGTGCTAAGGCCAACCATCTTGGCTTCTTCTTTTTCCTCGCGGTCAATGGCAAATTCATCCTGAAGAGATTTGTACATCTCATCGGATATTTTGCCGTTCGGATTACGCTCAACTTGAAATCCCTGATCTTCGAGGTATTCAAAGATCCGTTCGAGCGAAACATTAAATTCGCTCTTGACTTTGCTGAGACGGATAGTTTTTTCGGTTTCTGCCATAATGTGCCTTCCTCAGGCTTGCGGGTGCAAAGGTCGGAAAACAAAGCGGATTTAGCACCATAATTTCCGCATTATCGCAAACAGCAGCAGCGAAAAGCGATGTTTTTCTCTTCGCTGCTGCTGTTTTGTAATTGTTTATTCAAACTCAGAGCGCAGGATGCGCTTCACTTCGCGTACTGTTTCTTCCTCAAGATCAGTGCGTTTCACTAATTCCTCATCGTTAAGTTCGAGTACTGATTTGGCGGTGTCGCAGCCAATCGACTTGAACTCGTCAATGATCCACTGTTCGATTTCGTCGCTGAATTCGTCGAGTTTTACGTCTTCCACATCTTCGTCGGTATCGCGGTACACGTCTATTTCATAGCCGGTTAAGCGGCCGGCGAGGCGGATATTGTGGCCGCCTTTGCCAATTGCCAGCGATACCTGGTCGGGTTTGAGGTAAACTTCGGCGCGTTTGTTTTCCTCGTCCAGTTTCACGGTAGTGATTTTGGCCGGATTGAGGGCGCGGCGGATGAACAGGTCGTTGTTGGAGGTATAGTTAATTACGTCGATATTTTCGTTGCGCAGTTCGCGCACGATGCCATGAATACGCGAGCCTTTCATACCCACGCAGGCGCCTACCGGGTCAATACGGTCGTCGTATGATTCTACGGCTACTTTGGCGCGTTCGCCGGGTTCGCGAACAATTTTCTTGATGGTGATGAGGCCGTCGTAAATTTCGGGCACTTCGTTTTCGAAGAGTTTTTCGAGGAACACGGGTGAGGTGCGCGAGAGGATAATTACGGGCGTGTTGTTGCGCATATCCACTTTAGAAACTACAGCACGCACGGCATCGCCTTTCTTGAAGAAATCGCCGGGGATTTGTTCGTTTTTGGGCAGAATGAGTTCGTTGCCTTCGTCGTCAAGCACAAGCGTTTCTTTTTTCCACACCTGATACACTTCACCGGTAATTACATCGCCCACACGCTCCTTGTACTTTTTGTAGAGTTCATCTTTCTCCAGATCAAGCACGCGTGATACGAGGTTCTGGCGGATAGCCAGTACGGCGCGGCGGCCAAAATCTTCGAGCATGATACGGTCTGTAACCTGCTCGCCGATTTCGAAGTCGGGCTCAATCTTACGCGCATCGGTAAGACTGATGTGCTTGTTCTCGTCGTAATCGAAGCTGTCTTCGGCAAACTCATCGTCCACAATTTCGCGGTTACGCCATATCTCAAGGTCACCGCGTTCGGGGTTTACGATAATGTCGAAGTTTTCATCGCTTACGTAGCGTTTACGGATCATGCTGCGAAACACATCTTCGATGATGCTCATGAGCGTGGCCCGGTCTATGTTCTTCGTATCCTTAAATTCTGAAAAGGATTCGATGAGATTGATGTTTTCCATTGTATTTGGATTGAAAAACGGTTATTCGGATTTAGAATTTGATTACGATTTTGGTTTCTTTTATGCTGGCAAACGGAACCTCGTGGCGGTAGGTCACGTTTTGTTTTGATTTTTTGCCTTCTACTTTTTCGCGTTTCTTCTCTTCAATCACAATACCTTCTCCTTCGGCAGCACTAACGAGTATGCCGCCCAGTTTTTTGCCGTCGGTTTGTTTTACTTCCACCTCGCGGCCAATGTTTTTTACATACTGGCGAAATACTTTAAACGGCTGGTCGAGCCCAGGCGAAGTTACATCAAGCGAAAAGTCTTCCGCTTCACGGTCAAGCTGGTTTTCAATCCAGCGGCTCATGGCCACACAATCGGCAATACCCAGTCCTTGCTCATTGTCAATTGTAACAACGATGCGGTTGCCGGGAGCCACAGACACATCAACCAGATAGCTGCCACTGTCGGCAAGCTTGGCTGAGGCCAGATCGGCTATATATTGAGGTGTAATCATCAGACAAAGAAACAGGGGGCACTGGCCCCCTGCATAGTTATTTTTTTGAAAATGCGATGCAAAAGTAAAACAAGTTTTCCGAAAAAGCAACAGTTTTATTTTGCTTGAACTCTTGACAAATCACCCGATAATGTTATATTTTTGTTAGACGAATTAAAGATTAGGTTCGATAATTCGTATTTACGGTTGTTTGCACCCCGCAAAATACCGGTTTGGCAAAACAAAAACACAATAAAAGTCATGGAAAAGCAAACACAAACGACCCAGACAAGCCGCAATGTAGCGTTGCTTGCCGGAGCAATGGCAGCAGGGAATGCGCTTTTTGCAGCAGGCACCACCATTTCGGCCGGTGAAATTTTCATGTATATCGCGCTCATTATCGGCGTTATACTGGCTGCATGGTTCCTGAGCAATGGCAAATCTTCCGGCTCAAACCAGTCGCAAAACAATGCTAACCGCCCGCATTTCGATCATCCCAATGATCCGCACTTCCGCCGCCTGCGCAAGAAAACGTCCTAATTATCAGAAACTTAAGTTTAATTAGCAAAGCAAAACCGCTTTGCCTGATTTTATGCACCATCCATCCACTCCGCTCAATAAGCCTCTGGCAGGCTGAAAGGCTGTCTTCGAACACGAAAGACAGCCTTTTTTTATCTGCGGCAGGCATACATGCTTCCGGTTTCAACACAATAAATCAGCGTAATTCCGCCATTCAGGCGTTTTTGCAACTCCTTTGAGTTTGCCGGGGTGTGCAGATGTAAAACTATTGAAACACGGTCATAAATTAACCCCAGCCCCGCTCCCGGAAGCCAGCGGCGCTTATCGTATTGCCACAATCGCTGAACCGACGGGCCAATGCGGATCATTGAAGGAATAATTTCAATAAGGCTGTTAGTTTCCTTCCGCAACCACAAATCACTCATTACCAGCGAAAACGATTGCTTTGTGGCCAGCGGTGCCACATTGGCCAGAATCAGCCAGTGATGATCGCACATGTGTTTGCGGTTGCTGCGTATAATTCTGTACCACAGCGTACATCCGAACGAGCCGTAAAATCCTTGCCGGCAGTTTACACCAGCTCCTGCAAACACGAATGTTTTGTAGTTGATAGCCGTTACGCAGCCACGGCCAAAATCGCAGAAACGGTTGCTTTGCTGGGCAAATGCAGCAAGAGAAAGAAAAAACGCGAGCAAAAAAGCAGCCGGTTTCATTATCCTTTTCCCGAATAACGAAACCGGCTGTTATAGTTACAGCGTATAACCGCTATAGCCGCACGCCTTTTTTATACTTCACGTCAAAAAGCACCTTGCCTTCGGGGCTGTAATACACCCACTTACCGTGCGGTTTGCTCACCAGCCGGGTTTTGTACACCTTCTTCCCGTTGGTTTGCGTGAGCACATATTCCTTCTCTTTGAAAATCTTGTTTTTGGTGATACTTTGCACCTTGCCGTCCATGTAGTAATTTTTGGTTTTACCCGTTACACGGCCTTCCTTGTATTTCATTTTGCTTTTCAGTGCACCGGTTTCATAGTAGTAAACCCAGTTACCGTTTGTTTTGTCGTTTTTATAGGTGCCTGATTCGTCGAGAATGCCGGTTTTAAACCATGACGACCATTTTCCTTCGCGAATGCCCATGCGGTAGTTGCCCACCGAAAGTTTATTGCCATTGTCCCACCAGAATTGCCAGGGCCCGTTTTTCACGCCGTTTTTGTAACCTCCGCGGTAGTTTTGTTTGCCGTTGTAATACCAGCCTTCCCAGAGGCCAATCATCATACCTTTATCAAAGCTGCCTTTATCTTTAATCTGTCCATTGTCGTACCAGCTTATCCAGTCGCCGTCTTCCTTGTTCATCACGTAGCGGCCTTCCTGTAGTTTTTGTCCGTTTTCGAACCAGAATGTCCAGCTTCCGTTTTTCTTGCCTTCTTTAAACGTGCCCTGTTTGTATTGCTGCCCGTTCGGGTACCAGAAATTCCAGAGGCTGTCTTCTTTATCGTCTTTGTACCAGCCTTCCATTTCCATTTGCGGTTTGTTTTCAAACCAATAGGTCCAGTGGCCGTTGCGGAGGTCGTTTCTAAACTCGCCTTCCATTTCTTTGCTGCCATCTTTTTTGTACCAGATCCACACACTGTCTTTCTGGTCGTTCAGGTATTGACCGCGAATGCTTACGCTGCCATCTTCGAACCAGGCGGTGGTGGGGCCGTTTCGTTTACCGCGGGCAAATGTTTCTGTGTAATCTTTTGTGCCCGACGGTTTCCAGTGTGTCCATACGCTGTCGCGCAGGCCGCCGCGGTAGTAGCCCAGTGTTTGGCGGTTTCCGTTTTCGTAAGCGAGCAGAATGGTGCCGTTTCCGTTTTTGATCACCTGCACATTGTCTTCGCCCCAAAGATTCCAGATGTATTCCAGTTCATCTTTGTATTCAACTTCACGCAGTGGTTTTCCGTTTGCATACCATTCATTCCACGTCCCCGATTTTTCTCCCTTCACATAGTTTCCGTTTTCTTTTTTATTTCCGTTTGTATGCCAGGCCGTAAACTCACCATGTAAGGTGTCGCTCACAAACCATCCGTCGTTTTCGGGTTTTCCGTCGGCCGACCAATACCGGAAATGGCCGTGTTTCTGGGCTTTGTACTGGAAGTTCACCCACACCACACGAAACTGTTCTTCCGATTTGACTTGTCCGTTTTCGTACCAGCTTGTCCATACACTGTCGGGCAAATTTTTCACATAGCGGCTGCGCAGGGCCATTTGTCCGTTTTTGTACCAGTAAATAGCCGGGCCGTATTTATCGCCCTGATAGTAATATTCTTTGGCTTTCTGTTTTCCGTCGTCGTAAAAATAGTTCCAGGTGCTGTCTATTTTTCCGTTGTAGTACCAGCCTGTGCGGGCTACTTTGCCATTTTCGTACCAGTAGGTGCATTTTCCATGCAAACGGCCGTCGAGCATGGCTTCTTCGCTCTTTTTCACTTTCTTTTTTTCGTCCCAGAACTGGGTTTTCACTTCCTGTTTTGCACGGGCGGGTTTGCGCGTTTTTTGTTTTGATTCGGGCTGGGTAGGGACGAGCTGTGCTGATGCGGCGAGAGGGAGCAGCAGCAGAAGCAGCAGAGCGGTGAGTTGTTTCATGTATGAATAAACGGAGGAAAGCGTGTTTTGGTACAAAGTAAAAACGGGTTTGAGACGGTGTGCAAAGCTAAATTTTATCGGCCTACTTTCACAGGAGGCGAAGTTCGAGTACGGCAGCGGCTATTTCGCGGGCGGCCTGCAGGGTTTCGGTTTCTGGTGTGTGTGTGCCGAGTGAAAAGCGTATGCTGGCGTGGCTTTCGGGGGCACTCAGGCCCATAGCGGTAAGCACGTGCGAGGGTTCGGGCAGGGCTGATGTGCAGGCCGAGCCGGTGGCCATGCCGATGTGTGGCAGCCGGGCAATGAGCTGATCGGCGCGGATGCCGTTGAAGGTGAGGTGTGTGGTGTTTGGCAGGCGGTTGCGGATGCTGCCGTTTACGAATACGTCGGGCAAATCGGTGAGGATTTGTTCGAAACGGGTGCGTAGTGAGGAAATACGCGAGGCATTGTCCCACCATTCGGCCGCAGCCAGCTGGCAGGCTTTACCGAGTGCGGCAATGCCGGGCACGTTGAGTGTGCCGGGTCGCAGGCCGCGTTCGTGTCCGCCCCCGGTAAATACCGGATGCAGGGTAACACGCGGATCGCGGCGGCGGATGTAGAGTGCGCCGGCGCCTTTGGGGCCATACATTTTATGCGCCGAGATGCAGCAGATGTCGATACCAAGTTCCTGCACATCGACCGGAATTTTGCCGGCGCTTTGGGTGGTATCGCTCATAAAGAGTGCGCCGGCGGCGTGTGTAATATCGGCCAGCTGACGTATTGGCTGCACGGTTCCGGTTTCGTTGTTGGCGTGCATGATGCATACGAGCACGGTATCGGGCCTGAGTGCGGCGCGCAGTGCGGCGGGGTCCACAAGGCCTTCGCGGTTTACGGGCAGCAGGGTAAGCTGGCAGCCCTGCTGCTCAAGATCGCGGCAGGTATCGAGCACGGCTTTGTGTTCGGTGGCGGCTGTAATAAGGTGTTTGCCGCGGCTGCTCCACGCGCTCATTACGCCACGAATGGCGAGGTTTATGGCTTCGGTAGCCCCGGAGGTGAAAATTATTTCCTGCGGAGTGCAGTTCAGCAGCCCGGCCACCTGCGCACGGGCGGTGTCCACAGCCTGTGCGGCTTCCCAGCCTTTACGGTGTGTGCGGCTGGAGGCGTTGCCGTAATTTTCGGTAAACAAGGGCAGCATGACATCCAGCACGCGCGTGTCAACAGCAGTGGTAGCGTTATGATCGAGATAAAGAAAACCGGCCATGCGGTAAAGTTACGCAGCAGGCCGGTTCTGACCAGAATGATTCATAAACGGATAAAAAAAGCCGGAAGCGCCATCTCCCTTCAGCGCTTCCGGTCTTAATTACCTGCGGATACACACACAACCACAGGAGTTTGGGGATGTATTGTTTATTCGGGTTGAACAGTAAGGCGTGTTACGGCCTGCTGTCCGCTTTCGTTTTCAATTTTCACCAGATAAACACCACCGGGCAGTTCAGCAAGGGGAAGGCTAATTAATTGTTGCCCGGTGGTGTATGGCGTGTTGAGCGCGGTATATACAGTGCGACCTGTTAAGTCGAGTATGGTTATTTTATGCGGGGCTGTGGTGTTTTGCTCCCAACGGAGTGTGGCCGTGCCGGTTGCAGGATTTGGATACAGGCTCACATTACCAGTAAGCCCCGACTGTTCGTTTAAGCCGGTTTGTGCCACGTAGTTTACGGTTAATTGCTGGCAAAGTGTATCGCAGGGAAACTGACTGGAGTCGAGTATGAGTAAACAAACCGAGTAAATACCGGGCTGGGCGTAGGTGTATGAAGGGTCGGCATCGGTGGAGTAACCGCCATCACCAAAGTCCCACACAAATGTGTTGCCCGAATCGGCTATGCTTGTATTTACAAAGAAGGTAATGTTGAGGGAGTCGAATGTATAAAATGAAGCATTGCAGCCTGATTGCTGAAAGACGTAAAAGCATGCCGAATCACTGCACTGGCTCAGTGAATCATATATCCACACACAGGAATAAAACATACCATTTGCGGGCATTGTAAAATTGTAGGTATTTGCCGGCGATAGGTTGGTGTAGCTGTTTGTAGCCGGGTCATACCATGAATACAGCGGATAAGTTGCATTGGTGGATGTGGCTGTAGCATTAATATTACTTCCGTTGATAGTTAAGGAAACACTTACTGCGCAGTTTTGTGCAAACGAAACTTTGGCAAGCAATAAAAAGGCCGATATGAAAAGGAGAATACGCATGTGCTTTTTTCTAACGATACAAATATGTGTTGAGATTTATCCTGCTGCAAATCGTTTGCAAAAAAATCTTACGCGTTCAAAATACCTGCACAGGTAGCAGCAAAGTGTTTACTTTCGCTTCACACGGAATTAATAGGTGAAAAGGATAAAAAAATTTCTGCTCGAAACGCCCGAAAAGGGATGGCATTACAGGCGCATGCTGGTTGAAATGCTACTGTTGCTGGTGCCTTATGTGTTTTTTTTAGTGCAGTGGGATTTTGATCGCGTATTACCAGACACTCTTTATTCGGCGGTGGATTCGCAACAGTATCAAGCCTATGGCGCTTATCTAACCGGTTCGGGCGATTATGCTTCAGACACACGCCCGTATCTTTACCCGTTGTTCATACAGCTCTCGGCAATGGCCGGCGGTGAGTTCGGGGTTTGGTTTATGCAGGCTTTGCTGCATGTGTGTGGTGGTTTGCTGTTGTTTGCGGCCATCAGGCAAACCTCAAAAAATTTGTTTGGCTGGTTGATGGTTTGGTTTTTTTATGCGCTGCATCCTTCGCTGGCGGTGCATACGCTTTACGCCTTAACCGAAACAGTATCGGTGTTTCTGATGGCGTTGTTTGTTTATTTTCTCACGCGTAAGCCGCATGCCGATGCACTGCGCCGGGTGAAGGCTGTGGCGGTGCTTGCAGTGGCTGTGGTGGTAAAGCCGGTGTATCTGTATATGTATGTATTGGCGCTATGCTGGCTTTGCTGGCGCGAAAGAACCTTCCTGCTGCGGCGCCGGGCTGCACTTATCTTAAGTCTTTCGCTTATGGTGGTGTTGGTTCAGCCGGTGCTGATGAAGGTGCAGCAGGGCGAGTTTTTTCTTTCACGTATTGGCGAAATTACGTTGCGTGAATACTACTACCGGCTTTTGTATGCCCGTACTGAAGGATTTGTCTTTAGTTTGACTGAAGGGGGGGCTGCAACCGATAAGTCAACCATAGACAGTGCCGTGCATGCGGCGAGCACGGGAACGGTTATCAAATTAGCGGCCAAACATCCGCTCATTACAGCCCAAACATCCGCTGAGGTGATTTATGGCAATGTGGACAGCGGTTCTCAACTAATCAAAAAACTGAGCGAAGTTGAAATGACCGCGCATTGGGGTTACATCATGCGAAAAACGTCGCTTTATGCACATTTCCTTGCATTGGCCGGCTGGCTTTATTTGCTCTTACGCCGCCGGCGCAGGCAGTTGTTTCCCGGTTTCAGGGCTGTAAGTGTATTGCTGGTGTATATTTTGCTTGTGTCGGGCATTAGTTTCTGGCAGGGCGACAGGCTGGTGATTTTTGCGCTGCCGCTTTGGGTGGTGATTTATGCTGCGGTTTACAAGGCCGTGTGGACTGATTTGTTCAGGCGAAGAATGTCTGAGCAACCAAATTTGCAGGAATAATACGGCCGCATACTTTGCTAATGCCTAACCTTTTACCTTTGCCCTGCTCAACTCAACCACGTGAATCCACACAAAACCGATTACCTGCTGCTGCATTTTATTGTTTTCATCTGGGGCTGGACAGCTATACTGGGTGAATTAATTACGCTGCCCACCGATCAGCTTGTGTGGATACGTATAATGATTGCATCGTGCGGTATTATTTCATGGCTGCTTATTACACGGCAAAGTCTTTTTGCTGCGCCACGCAATATTCTGAAGTATCTCGGCACCGGACTTATTGTGGGTTTGCACTGGATTTGTTTTTACGGGTCTATCAAGGTGAGTAATGCTTCGGTTACGCTGGCAGTGTTTGCTTCGGGATCGTTGTTTACGGCGTTTATTGAACCGCTGTTTTTTAAACGCCGCATACGCAGCTACGAAATTTTTTCGGGCATTCTGGTCATTATTGCCATCGGACTCATTTTTGGTGTGGAAACAGAGTATGCATGGGGCATTGTGCTGGGGATTCTTGCTGCATTAACCTCTTCCGTATTCGGGGTAATTAACAGCACGTTTGTGCGGGGCGGCCACCAGTCGGCGGTGGTATCGGTGTATGAAATGCTGGGCGGTTTGGGAGGATTGAGTATTTACATGTTTTTTGCGCACGACGATTTGGGGAGTATGTTTGTGATGAGCGATAAAAACTGGATGTACATGCTGCTGCTGGGCATTGCCTGCACGTCGCTGCCATTCCTGATCAGTCTGCGCGTGCTTAAATCGGTGAGTCCTTATACGGTTTCGCTTACGCTTAATCTCGAATCGGTTTACGGCATTATTCTTTCGTGGCTGATACTCGATCACAACAAATTCCTCACTGTCTATTTTTACATCGGCACCGGCATTATCCTTTCCACGTTGTTTTTGAATGCGTGGCTGAGCCGCCGCTACGATCAGCGGTTGAAAGCGGCGGAAGCCGGAACGGGCGGGTAAACAATTTCCTTTTCCTGTTGTTGAAGAGTTACGCCGTATCTTTGCGGCATTCTAAGCGCTCATGGATTCACTTTATTGCAACAGCCTCACTCAGTTTTCGCGTTACAAAACCCGCGTGGTTACCATTGGCGATGTGCCGCTGGGCGGCGACAATCCCATCCGCGTACAATCAATGACCACTACTGACACGCTTGATACGGCGGCTACCGTAGCCCAGTCGGTGCGTATGATTGAGGCGGGCTGCGAGTATGTGCGCATTACGGCGCCCAGCATCAAAGAGGCGCAGAATCTGGAGAATATCAAAAAAGAACTTCGTGCGCTGGGTTATAAAACGCCGCTGGTGGCCGATATTCATTTTACGCCCAATGCAGCCGAACTTGCGGCCCGGCTTGTAGAAAAAGTGCGCGTAAACCCGGGTAATTACGCCGACAAAAAGAAGTTCGAGCATATTGAATACACCGAAGCCGCCTACCAGGCCGAGCTTGAGCGTATCCGCGAACGCTTTGTGCCGCTGGTGCGCATTTGTAAGGAATACGGCACGGCCATGCGCATCGGTACCAATCACGGTTCGCTTTCCGACCGTATTCTGAGCCGTTATGGTGATACACCGCTGGGCATGGTAGAATCGGCCATGGAGTTTTTGCGTATCTGCGAAGACGAAGGCTACCACAACATTGTGCTTTCTATGAAAGCCAGCAACCCGCAGGTGATGGTGCAGGCCTACCGCATGCTGGTGCAGCACATGATGCAGGCCGGCATGAACTATCCGCTGCATCTGGGCGTAACCGAGGCCGGCGATGGCGAAGACGGACGCATCAAATCGGCAGCGGGCATTGGTACATTGCTTGAAGACGGTTTGGGCGATACCATCCGCGTGTCGCTTACTGAAGATCCTGAGTTTGAAATTCCCGTAGCCAAAGCTCTTGCCGAACGCTACACCCGCCGTGCAGGCCACGCAGCCATTGCGCCGATGCCTGCCGAAAACGGCAAAATCATTCTGCCTTATTCGCCGTTCGACTACACACGCCGCACCTCGCACGAAGTGCTGAACATGGGCGCCGGTCAGGTGCCGCGCATTGTGGCCGATTTCAGCGCAAAGCAGGAAATTACCGCCGCCTCGCTGTTTGCCGTGGGCTACAACTATTCAGTGCCGCTTGATAAATGGAACCTTACCGATCAGGCCTGCGACTTTTTATACCTCGGCGATAATACCCTCGGCTTTGAGATTCCCGGCACACTGGGGCTTATTCTCAACTCCGAAAGCTGGAAACAGCATCAGGGCGAACGGCGCTATCCGCTGTTTTGCGGCAACGAGTTTTTCGAAAGTGAGGCGCAGCACGATACGCTCAACTTTGTGGCGGCCGATATTTCCACGCTTACGCCTGAGTTTATTGAAAAACTCAACGGCGAAAACCGCGTCGTGCTGGTGCTCGATACATTTAACGAAGCAGCCATGCCCGAAATGCGCCGCGCGGCTGTTTTGCTTACGCAGGCCGGCTGCACCACGCCGTTTATCATCAAACGCAACTACATGCACGAAAGTGCTGATGACGCCGTGCTGTTTGCCGCCACCGATGCCGGTGCGTTGCTGCTTGATGGATTTGGCGACGGGCTTTGGATAAAAACAGCCGGACAGGTGCCGCCGCGTACCGTAAACAGTGCCGCTTTCGGCATTTTGCAAGCCACACGTACACGTATTTCCAAAACCGAATACATTTCCTGCCCTTCGTGCGGACGCACACTTTTTGATCTGCAGGAAACCACCAACAAAATCCGCAAGCGCACCGAGCATCTCAAAGGCGTTAAAATCGGCATTATGGGCTGCATTGTAAACGGCCCCGGCGAAATGGCCGATGCCGATTACGGCTACGTGGGCACCGGCGTGGGTAAAATTACACTCTACAAAGGCCGCGAAGTGGTACAGCGCAACATCGACGAAGCCAATGCCGTGGAAGCACTGGTAGAACTCATCCGCAGTCATGGCGACTGGGTGGAAGCGCCGGTAAATGAAGCGGTTCAGGCGTAAGTTCAACGTACGCTGTTAACAGCTGTTTATTAATAACTCAGGTTTCCGTTTGCCGGCGGGCCCGCAATGCTGCTTTACCTTTACAGGGTAAACTGAACTTCATGTACAGAAAACTACTCGTTTCAGCCGCCATGTTGCTGGCTGTGTCTCTTTCAGCACAGATTACGGTAACCAACGCCATCGTTCCCCAATACATTCAGGGTGTAAACGGTACCAACAACAACCGCACACCCTTTTATTTCTGGGCCGAAATTTCAGGACTTACCCCAAACGCCACCTACCGTTTTTATCCCGGAATGGATACATTGGGTTCGTCAAACACATCAAACGGTGCAGGCAATCCGCTGCTTATTGATAACAACACCGGTACTTTCCGCCGCACCACAAACGTGAGCCTTTCCAACGTAGGCGGTCACGACTCGCTTACGGCTGATTCAAACGGTGTGTTCCGCGGCTGGTTTGGTGTGGAGTCAACCGGCAACGGTCGTTACACACCGGGCAATCTGGTGCATCCCCAACTGAACATGAATAACGGAGCCGGAGGAACATCAGTAGCCACACGTTTAAAACTCACGTCCTACATGGTGAATGTGGTAAACTATGGCACCAATGCGGGCAATCCGAACCAGTGTTCGTTCCTTTACGACCGTGCCGATAGTTTCGAAGTAATGCAGCGTAGCATCGTGTTACTTTATGACGACGTGTCGGGCAGTGGCCGTCCGGTTTCGTCGGCAGTGGTAGAACTGGAAGGTATCGGGCAAAACGTAATTACTTCCACTGTGGGCGTTTACCGCGACAGTGTGGATCAGTTTCCTTACCGCTGGGGTACAATCAATCCGAACTCCAACACCAGCGGCATCCGCCGTGTGGAGTATCGTGATTTGCTTAACGATACAGTACTTGCAGCCGAAACTGATGCCGATGGCTGGTGGTGTTCGGGTGTAAATACCGTTTCTCCGTCGAGCGGAAACATTGGTATTTATCTCAATGAATATTTTACACTGGGCAGCACCGCTAATATTCCGGATACTGCTTACACTACTATCTCAGCTTTCTTCACCGCCACATCAAACGACCCGGTGGCTTATTACAACTGGGATTTTGGCGATAATTCAGTACCCGGCACCACTTCCTCCACTTCACATGTGTACACAGCACCGGGCGTGTATGTAGTAACGCTGGTCATTAACAACGGTGCCTGCTACGATACGATTTCTGAAAACATTGTGGTGCTGCTTGGCACAAGTGTAGGCGCGCCGCAGCCCGGCCTCTGGTTTACCGTGCAGCCCAACCCGTCAAACGGACAATTCTTTGTAAACCTGCGTCAGCCCGGCGAGCGTTCCGTGGTGGTGTACAATATGCTTGGCGAAGTGGTACTCACCCGCCAGTTTATGGGCACACAGGCTGAGGTTGATCTCAGCGGCATGGGTAAAGGCATTTACCTGATTCACGTAACCGATGAGGCTACCGGTAAAACTGGTGTGCGTCGGGTGGTGATTCAATAAGTTTAGCATATTTTATTATCCATCAAATAAAAAGGCATCGCAATTTTTGCGATGCCTTTTTGTTTGATGTAATGAGCTGGTTGCAATGAATGGGGTCTGAAGATTTCATTCAGCATTACGGAAACTTTCGTCGGCAAGCCGACTAAACAATCCGCTGCTTCGCTGCTTAGTCGAGCTTCAGCACCGCCATAAACGCACTTTGCGGTACTTCCACGCTACCAATCTGGCGCATGCGTTTCTTGCCTTCTTTCTGCTTCTCAAGCAGTTTGCGTTTACGCGAAATATCACCACCGTAACACTTGGCCGTTACGTCTTTGCGAATGGCCGAAATGTTTTCACGCGCCACGATTTTGGCGCCGATGGCAGCCTGAATAGCAATCTGAAACTGCTGGCGCGGAATAAGTTCTTTCAGTTTTTCGCAAATGCGTTTACCGAAATCGTGTGCGCGCGAGCGGTGAATGAGTGCCGAAAGGGCATCCACCTGATCGCCGTTAATGAGTATATCGAGCTTGATGAGATCAGAGCGGCGGAAGTCGATGGGGTGATAATCGAACGATGCGTAGCCTTTTGAAATGGTTTTGAGTTTATCGTAAAAGTCAAACACAATTTCACCGAGCGGGAGTTCAAAAATAAGCTCTACGCGGTCGGTGGTGAGGTAGGTTTGGTTTACGATGGTGCCGCGTTTTTCCATGCAAAGTTTGAGGATGCCGCCTACAAATTCAGACTTGGAAATAATGCTGGCTTTAATGTAAGGTTCTTCAATATAGTCGAGATGCGTGGGGTCGGGCATGTCGCTGGGGTTGTGCATGGTAATTTTTTCGCCTTTGCTGGTGTAGGCGTAGTATTGTACGTTGGGCACGGTGGTAATTACCGTCATGTTAAACTCGCGCTCCAGGCGTTCCTGCACAATTTCCATGTGCAGCATGCCAAGGAATCCGCAGCGGAAACCAAAGCCCAGCGCGGCCGATGCTTCGGGCTCCCAGGTAAGCGAGGCATCGTTCAGCTGCAGTTTCTCCATCGAGTAACGCAGCTCTTCAAAGTCGTCGGTGTCCACCGGGTAAATGCCGGCAAAAACCATCGGCTTCACATCTTCAAAGCCCTGAATGGCCGAACTGCACGGATTGGCTACGGTGGTAATGGTATCGCCCACTTTTACTTCGCGGGCATCTTTAATGCCGGAAATAATGTAGCCTACATCGCCCGTTTTCACACTGTCGCGCGGCTCCATGCCCAGTTTGAGGATGCCCACTTCATCGGCAAAATACTCGCTGCCGGTGTTGAAGAATTTTACTTTCTCGCCTTTTTTGATTTCACCGTTCAGCACCTTGTAGTAGGCAATAATGCCGCGGAAGGAGTTGAATACCGAGTCGAAAATGAGAGCCTGCAGGGGCGCATCGGAATTTCCTTCGGGGTGCGGAATGCGTTCAACAATGGCTTCGAGGATATTGTCAACCCCCATGCCGGTTTTGCCCGATGCGGGAATGATTTCTTCGCGTTTGCAGCCCAGCAGGTCCACAATCTGGTCTTTCACCACTTCCGGCTCGGCGCTGGGCAGGTCAATTTTGTTGAGCACCGGAATAATTTCCAGGTCGTTTTCCAGCGCCAGATACAGGTTTGAAATGGTCTGTGCCTGAATGCCCTGCGCCGCATCCACAATCAGCAATGCACCTTCGCACGAGGCAATGGAGCGCGATACTTCGTACGAAAAATCCACGTGGCCGGGCGTATCAATCAGATTCAGCACATACTGCTGGCCTTTGTAGGTGTAGTTCATCTGAATGGCGTGGCTCTTGATGGTGATGCCGCGCTCTTTTTCCAGATCCATATCGTCAAGCACCTGAGCCTCCATATCGCGGGCGGATACCGTTTTGGTAAATTCCAGCAGGCGGTCGGCCAGGGTTGATTTTCCGTGGTCAATATGGGCAATAATGCAGAAGTTGCGGATGTGTTTCATGGTACGTTGCGTAACCGGGCTTAAATAAGTGTGCAAAGATACGGGTTTTTTGGGGGAGGGAATGCGAATGAATGTATTTGTATTTTGTTGAAAAACAGCGATATAATGCAAGGTATAGGGTGAAGCTAAATATTGTTCAATATACATTGATGTAAAACCAGAATATTGAGAAGTCATTTACTCACGGTTGTCATTTTCTGTTGTACAGGGCCGTAAAATCAATAATCAATGCTCTTATTTAGTTTCATTCCTGTTATTTTTACCGTGTCAATACTTAATTAACTAATCCCACCCTCTTGAAAAAGTACCTTTCACTTTTAGTATTTGTCCTGTCTGTCTTTTCAGCCAAAGGGCAGTTGCACTACGGTGTAGTGTGGCCTGTATTAAGGTCTGCTTCTGATGTGGATTCGAACGTGGCGGTTTACTGCAAAGAACATGTGCAACAGGTGGTAGATTCCGTTTTTTTTAAACCATCAGGCACGCCCCGCCAGCTTGAAGAAATTCATAAATCGAGGCTTGATGATAAAGGAAGGGTAATTGTTTTTGAGAAAAAAATAATCTCAGCCGCTGTGCGTGAAATTTGGAACTATGCGTATGATAACGCCGGAGTGATATATCAGATGGAATACATTCATTTGAAAGATGAGGATACTATTGACAACTGGATCTACAAGGCGTTGAAAACGGATGATCTTAAACGCCCGCTGCTTTTACATAAAAAGTGGAAGAGGAGAAATACGTCAATGCCCGCTTCGTCTGAATTCAGTAACAGAGTTTTATGGGATTATGTAGGAACAGAAGCAGCAAAGCAATATTCCTCAAAATCAATTTCCGATGATTATTATATCTACAGCTATTTTCCTTCAGGCGAATTTTGTATTACCGCTGTTTCTTTGGCAGGTTATGATACTTTGAGCGTAAACTCCCTGGCTTATACTGCCGACGGAGGTTTTCTTGAACGTATATACACTTACTATAGTCCCAACGGAAGAAAAGGAACCATTGTATGGAAAGCTGTAAACCTTAGAATAACACTTGTTGAAACCATTACGTGGCGTGGCGATTCGATATTTGAATACACTACCTATCATGGTCAGTTGGATGAATATGCCGGTGGAATAAAAGCATACCGGAAAGAGAATAATGACAGTTCGTTGCTGTGTACATTTATTTTTAAGTCCGGCTCTGTTACTGTTTTGCGCCCTGGAATGGAGGATGTAAAAACAGATGAATTATGGAACGCATGGTCGCCAAATTCTATCAGCTACAATAAACCGGAAAAGCCCATAAGTATTGTAAAGTCTATGCAAATACCCCAGATGACGACAACAGCTTATGCATTCAGTTCGCCAAATGATACTTACTATGTGATGACGAATTCAAAAGGATTACGCGTATTCTACAAAAAGGGCAATGTGGAGAAAATGAGAGTTTATGTATATCGTGATACCCGTAAAGGCCGCCGAAACAGTAATGTGCCAAAGTTCACAATCACATCAAACGATTGAAATGTCATAGATGGTTCTAAATCCAATACAATAATTTCCATCAATTATTAACCCTTAAAAACTAACCCGCCATGCAACAAGGCCAGGATTACCTTTTCTTCCCGAACATTTTCACCATGTCATCCATTTCACCGCTCAAGCAGGTGCAGGGCGTAATGATAGGGACACCCAATTTCGTATTCCTTATTCCGCAGCAAAGTACAGGCATCTATCTTTTTGTAACCACATTCAAAACGCATCATTATTTTGCCAACAGCAATGTGGCCGATGGTTGCGCGAAGTTGCTTTCGGAAATGAAATCGGTACAGGAGCTTGAACAAACATTCATCAATTTGCTTGAAAATGATGCGAAGTATGTACACAAGCTTGATGATAAGGAATGGTTTAAACTCAACAAGTGGTTTAAAACCTACAATTTCCGTTTTGGCAAAGGCAAGTTAAGCTGGTCGGCTTTTGTGGTGAAAGGGCATGATGCCGGTCAGGCAATCAAGTCGTTTTACACAGCCCGCATTAAGTAGTTGCCGCAGCATTAATAACTCTGCTGGCTGTAAATCGGCCCCAGCAACACATCCGTACTCCGGTCCAGGTCGCACTGGCCGCTCACGCCGTTTACCGTGCCCGATCCGCTGTACTGCCAGATTACATAGCTGCTCCAGCCATGCGGCAAAACGGGCTGCGCGGCGGTAGTGTAGTCGGCAATCCACAGCGGCAGCGAACCAAACGGATGTGTGGCTGGCAAATTGGCGTTCAGGAAAGCCGGGTAGCTGTAAATGAATACCAGCGGAAAACCGTTTGCTTTCATCTGCGCCATAAACGCACTTATCCAGGTTTGCACGTCGGCTGCTGGCAGGCCGCCTGCGTTGGCCTCAATGTCAAGCATGGGAATAAGCGTGCATTGCGGCAGCTTGCTCATGGTTTGTGCAAACCAGTTGGCCTGCTGCTGTGCATCGGCGGTAACGTTGCCGGTGTTTTCAAGCGTGGCAAAGTGGTAGTAGCTAAACTTCATTTGCGTGGTGGTGCTCACGGCGGTGGCATTTGTGGCGCACATCGGGTCGGTGTAGCCGGTGCCCTGTGTGGCTTTTATATATACAAACGCGTGTGCGGCGGCTACTTCGGGCCAGTTAATGTTGCCGTTAAAGTGCGATACGTCTATGCCGTTAATGATGTTTGCCATGTGCAGCGGTGTTCATGTTATTGTTCAAACGTCGGCAAATATCATCTGGCAAATTAGCGTAATAATACTTATTTATTTGAATTGTTTATTTTTTCTCTGCCGCCAGCGGCAGCAGTCCTGCTATTAACGCTGTGCTGTATTCCATGTGTATTTTTCTTTAGCTGTATATGTTGCAAAAACAAAATTGCTTTTGGGCCCCAACCCGACGAGGTTCAAAAAAAACCTCGTCGGGGCCTTTGACTAATTTTGTTTTAGCATTTTATTCACCCCCATTATCATAATACGTACAATCCTTCACAATCACTCCGTTTTCAATCGTGAACACCGTACACACCGGCAGTTCAAACGGAGTGCCGTCAGGCGCAGTGCCGGTAGAGGTAAATTCCACCACCACATTCTTTTCGCCCGCCGCATATATTCCCGTTACTCGGTCGTGTATATCGGCAAATAAATTTTGAAGCTGTGTGTATTTGGCAATGGTCTGCTGCCGTGTCTGGGGCACAGGTTTTACTCCCAGCGATGGATCGAGGAAAATGGCAGTGTCTTTATACAAAGCAGCCATTTCCTTCCACTGGTGTTTATTAAAATATTCAAACAGTTTATTCGCTGTTTCAGTATTCTTCTTCTGAATTTCGGCCAGCGATTTCATCTGTTCATTTGGCGCGGGTGTTTGCGTGCAGGCTGCGCAAAGCAGCAGTGTAAATACGATGATTTGTTTCATGTAAATCGTTTTTTAAAAATGATATTTTGGGCGTGTGTCCGCGCTGAAAAAGCGCGGCCACCGGGCTTTCGGCTGTGGTTTTGCACCACCGGCCGTGGGCTGCTCGCGCTGCGGTGGCTCACTCCGGTCGCCTCCTCGCTGCGGCAGCCCATCGGCCGCCGGCACAAAAGCCGCCGCCTCAATCCCTCACGCACATTGTGCCGCGCGCTTCAGGTACAGCCGCCGTTCGGGCACTGATTCGGTGGCTGCGGCCGCAGCTTCAAACGCTTTAAAAGCTTCTTCGCGGCGGCCGGCGCGCTCCAGTACATCGGCTTCCGAGGCCAGCAGCAGCGCCGTGTGTTGCAGCGCAGCATCCCTGCCCAGCGCGCGCAGCTCCTCAAGCACGGCGGCGGGCGTTTCGGCATAACTCCGCGCCAGCAGCAAATTCAGCTTCACCACCGGCGATGGATTTACCTCCAGCAGCTGCCGGTACAAAAACACCAGCCGTGTCCAGTTGGTGGCCGCAAAATCTGCCGCCGTGCAATGTACCGATGCAATGAGCGCCTCCAGATAAAACCGCTTTCCGTGCCGCGCCTTGTGCAGGCAGGCAAATCCTTCGGCCATGTACTGCCTGTTCCACAGGTTGCGGTTTTGCTGCGCCAGCGGCACAATATCGCCCTGCGCATCCACACGTGCTTCAAAGCGGGCCAGCGCAAAAAACATCAGCGCCAGCAGGCCGTGGCTTTCGCTGCGCAGCACATTTATATGGCGGCAAAGCAGCTGTGTTAGCCGCATGGCTCCAAAGCACAGGTCGTGATTGATGAGTACGCTGCTGCGTGTGGTTTTGCAGCCTTCGTTAAACATCAGGTACAGCACCAGTTGCACATCGGCGGTGCCTGTGGCCGAAAGCAGCGGCCAGCCGGTTTCGAGCATGCCGGGGCGGCTGCGCAGTTCGGCTTTCATGCGTTGCAGGGCTTTCTTCACGGCTTCGGGCTGCATCAGCAGGGCTGCGGCCAGTTCGCGTGTGTCCATGCCACACATCAGGTGCAGCGTAAGCAGTATGCGGTTGCGCAGCGGAAAGTCAAGCTGCACGCAGGCAAAAAGCAGGCGCAGTTCACTGTCGGCAAGCTGTCCGGGCAGGGTGGCGGCCGCCTCATCGGTTTGCTGCAGCAGGGTGGTCAGTTGCTTTTCTTCCAGCCGCGTTTGGCGGGCGTGGCGCTTTAGTGCATTCAGTGCATGGTTTGCCGCCACGCGCATCAGCCATGCGGCGGGGTTGGCAGGCATGCCGGTTTGCGGCCAGTGCGTAAGTGCGGCAGCAAACGCATCCTGCACTGCATCTTCCACCAGCTCCAGCTGCTGCATACCCATGCGGCGCAACAGCACGGCAGTTATCTTTCCCCGTTCGCTTTTAAACAGGGCTGCCGTGTGTGCCTGCATGTGGCTGGCCGCTTCCACGCTTATCCGGCCGGAATAACTTCGGTAATTTCAAGCGTGGCACCCGCTCTCAGCGAGGGGCATCCACGCGCAATTTCGGCCGCCTGCTCAAGCGATTCGGCCAGCAGAAAATAGTAGCCGCTCACACCTTCCTTCACATCGGCAAACGGACCATCGGTAATAATTCCCTCGCTTGTACTTAAGCGTTTACGCTCAGGCATAAGCGGATTACCACCTTTAAAATGCCCTTTAGCCACCAGTTCTTCCACCCATTGCATGTGGCCGTGTATATCGGCTTCCATTTCTTCGGGTGTCATTTTACCGTAGTCGTTCAGGTTTTCGCGAATCAGGAGAAGATACTCTTTCATGTTTTTTCAGATTGGTTTACCCAACCGACAATCGGGCCCGGTTGCAGGGGACAAAAAGTAGAAAAAAAATTTGTGGGCAATTGTGTTAAGCCCGCTCTTTGCTGAAATACAGTAAATTAAAATCGGCCGCTTATTTCTTTTCGCTCTCCATCATCACCTGCCACGTCATGTAAAACCGGGGTGGGCTAAAGAGCCATACATTACCCTTGTAACCGTTATCCTTTCGCAAAAGAAAACTGGTTACCGTATTTTCCCCGACAATTTCAAACGCAAGCTCTTCGCCCCGCATCACCAGAAATTCGCCCGGCAGGTTGTTGTGCGGCATGCGGAATTCAAGCATGCAGTAAAAGGGCGAATCGTTAGGAGGGTAGGTGCGGAATTTTCCAGACTTTTTTCCTTTAAGGCTTAGTTTTACCTCGCCCATGCTGCTGTCGGGCGAATTATACACTACTACCCGGTTTTGCGCCGTGTACACTAGTTTTTCCGTGTCTGAAAGGTGAATGATAAATGTATCAGGCAGTGTGGCGTGAAAAAGTCTGAAACCGATATAAAGTGTATCGCCACCGGCGCGGAAGTAAGGCGGTTTAGCCTGCCGGCGTTCCTCCGGATCCATTACGCCCAGATTTTGATGCCACTCCATTTCCGGATTGTTCGCGTAATGTCTGAATCCGCATTGCACCTGAAACACCAGGCTGTCTTTGGTTTCGCGCAGCAGTTTGCCTTTTGCGCCTTCGGGTTGTGCGCGGTAGCCGGTTGCATTTAATACGAAAGCAGAATCTGTTGTGCTGATCTGCAATTGTGCAGGCTGCGGAAATTGATGGGTGTGGCCGATAGCAGTGCCTTGCAATGCGCGTATATATGGGCTTGCGCCCGTTTGGGCATGCAGCATCGGTGCAAAAAGGCAGAGGAGCAGGAGGCTGGTCAGGGTCAATTTCATGTTTGCAGGATGCACAGGGAGCGTGGTTTGCATAAAGGTAGGGTGAATTTGTTGTTCAATGCCTCGGCTGGCAGCTGCAACAGCTGCGTCGAGTCTCCCGACTCGACGTAGCATTTGTGGCAGTCTGCGACTGCCGGGTAGTAATGCTGCGGCATTTTCCCCGGCGGTTGCAAACCGCATCAGGTTTTGCAGAAAGTTTAATTCGTCTTCCGGCGAATAAAACTTCCCGCAGCTTTTAGGCTGCGTCGAGTCTCCCGACTCGACGTAGCATTTGTGGCAGTCTGCGACTGCCGGGTAGTTATGCTGCGGCATTTCCCCCGGCGGTTGCAAACTTCCCGCAGCTTCTCGGCAGATGCCTTAAGCGGCAAGCCTCCTGCCTCAAAAAAACTTCCGACATTTGCACCCATGAGCAACAACGAGCAGCACGGCTTCGGCACAAAAGCCATTCACGCAGGGCAGCAGCCCGATCCTACTACCGGCGCCATCATGACGCCCATTTACCAAACGTCAACCTACGTGCAGGAATCGCCCGGTGTGCACAAAGGCTATGCCTACGCTCGCGGCAAAAACCCCACGCGTGTGGCGCTCGAACAATGCCTTGCTGCGCTCGAAGGGGCAAAACACGGCCTCTGCTTTGCCAGCGGCATGGGTGCGGCCGACAGTATCATCAAACTTCTCCGCCCCGGCAATGAGGTAATTTGTACCGACGACCTTTACGGCGGCTCTTACCGCATGTTTGAGCGCGTGTTTGCGCATTTTGGTATCAAGTTTCACTATGTGAGCATGCAGGATGCCGAAAACATCCGTCCGCTCATCAACAGCAATACCAAAATGCTGTGGGTTGAAACGCCTACCAATCCCACCATGAAAATTATCGACATTGCTGCCTGCTCGGCCATTGCCAAAGCGCATAACCTGCTGCTGGTTGTCGATAATACATTTGCTTCGCCCTATCTGCAAAATCCGCTCGCGCTCGGAGCCGATATTGTGATGCACTCCGCCACCAAATACCTCGGCGGTCACAGCGATGTGGTGATGGGCGCCATAATGACCAACGACGACAAGCTGCACGAGCAGCTTGCATTCCTGCTCAACAGCTGCGGTGCCAATCCGGGGCCTATGGATTCATTTCTTGTGCTGCGCGGCATCAAAACATTGCACGTACGCATGGAACGCCATTGCAGCAACGGACGCGCCATTGCTGAGTTTCTGCGCACGCATCCCAAAGTAGATAAAGTATATTGGCCCGGCTTCACCGATCACCCCAACCACGAGGTGGCCAAAAAGCAAATGCGCGATTTCGGCGGCATGATTGCATTCACGCTCAAAGGCGACAGCTTCGAAGAGGCGTCGCGCGTGGCATCAGCCGTAAAAGTATTCTCGCTGGCCGAATCGCTCGGCGGTGTGGAATCACTGCTCGGCCACCCGGCAACCATGACACACGCTTCCATTCCCAAGCCCGAACGTGAGCGTGCGGGCATCACCGATTCGCTCATCCGCCTCAGCGTAGGCATCGAAGATATTGCCGACCTCATTGCCGATCTGAAGCAGGCGCTGGGGTAAACATTCTCCGCAAATTAATTTTGTACCAATGCTGCGGCGAGTTTAGTGGTCGAAGACCACACAACGCGCCGCAACGCTTTTTGCAGGTCTCCGGACTAGCGAAAACGTGTGTACCAGCGCTGTATTCACTATATTAGTAATAGAATCAGTCGTTCATAATAAGCCCAATGCTGCGGCGAGTTTAGTGGTCGAAGACCACACAACTCGTCGCAACACTTTTTGCAAGTCTCCAGACTTGCGAAAACGTGTATGTCAGCGCCATATTCCCTATATTAGTAATAGAATCAGTCGTTCATAATAAGCTCATGAAAATAAAACTGCTTTCGCTTTTCCTGTTTTTATTTTGCACGTCGCACCTTCCGGCGCAAATCACTACATACTACCGCGCCAAAGCCGATTCCTGCATCAAAGCCGGCAATACAGCCACAGCCGATTCGCTTTACACGTATCTGATTGCTTTTCAGCCCGAAGCACAGGACTATATTTCCCGCGCCGCCATACGCAAACAAAAAACACCCTGCCGCGCCTGCGGCGATTTGTTTTCGGCCTCGCTGCTGGGCGATAAAAATGCGATTAAGCAATTCCGCCGCGACTGCTACCGTGCCAACATCACACAACAATGTACGCCCGATAGTTTCTCTCTTTTTTGCGAGCGCGGAAAAGTGACGATGAAACAGCAGTTGCAAGCCAATCATTACCGTGTGCTGCACACAGATACTACTTTCAGAAAGGTAAGCACCACTTATTTATCCGGAAAAGATACGCTGCCGCTTTTTACGAATACATGCCCGATGCCCGACTCGTTGCGATTCAAAATTTACAAGTATATCGGAGAACATAATCACTACGGAAACGGCACTATTTTGCCCTTTGTAATCGGGCACTACTTAAAGCCGGAGGAAAGTGACACCTCCGTACTTTTCACACTTACTTTTTCGCATCAGGGCTTATTGCTGCATGCAGAAACAGCCGGTGGACGCCGGCGCAACCGCTTTGACGATGCAGAAATACTCAGAATACTCAACACTATGCCGGCTGTAGGGAAATTGAACTGCGAACCGGGTGCTTATCGTTATCAGTTTGTAATCTACTTCGGCCATCAGTGGTGATTTGCACGTCATGGCCAATCAACGGCTTTTGTCACAACAAATTTCAATACTTAAATTCAATTCCGGCACGGATCTGCACCCATCACAAAAATCTGTTGCGCGGAAAAAAGATGATATAATTAAGTCGAAGAACCAAAGCCTTTGCATTTCCAATGCACAGACTATTTTCCCTCTAACGTGTTGTTCTCATATACACCTCTTTTACTCCTCCTTTAGTTACAATTACACAGTTATATTTTCCTGATTTATCTTGCACAAATTCAAAAGTTCGGTCATTATTATCTGCTCTGAAAAATTTAGTCTTTGATTCGGGTAAAAGTTCTGTTTCTATGCTATTATAATACAGTTTTCCGTTTTCTTCAATTATTTTTATTTTCCCGAAATCACCTGTGTATTTCTTGTAGAGCGCCTTGTCTATATCTATCTGATGGTGTGTGTAAGGTAGTTCTACTTCTTTCCCGAATAGTATAGCAGAAAGACCATAACTTATGATATAGGAAGCGGATTCATTGTTGGAAAGTACAGCAATGAAAATCTTATCATCCGTATATCGGTTAAATGAAGTCATGGTTCCAAGAAAACCTCCGTCGTGCGCGATTAGTTGATGGCCATGATTGTAAAACGGATTTACCATAAACCCATAACCATACTCATGATTGTTATATGCTGTAAACATTCGCTTTTTCATTTCTCCCGACAAGATGGTAGTTCCATACAAGGCTTTATCCCATAAGGCAAGATCTTCAACCGTTGAATACACCCCGTCGTGCCCAATGTTAATTGACCAGTTTATGTATGGGTTGTGTTTATAACCACTTTCGGTTCGATGATATACGTTTGCTTTTTTATGTATGATCGAATCATTGTTACAGACACCTGTATTCTTCATTCCCACTTTTTCAAATATATTTTCGCTCAGAAAATCAGCATACTTTTTGCCCGATGCCTTTTCTATTATTTTGGCGAGGAGATAATAGCCGATATTACTATATGCGCTGTTTGTACCCGGGGAGAATAAATACGGCATCTGTTTTATTCGTTCATAAGCTGAATCGGGTGAAATGGTTGTAAGAATTAAATCCATAAAACCCATTGAAAGTCCCGATGAATGACAGAGCAGCATGTGAATGGTCACACTGTCTGCTTTGGGGAAATCAGGAAAAAATGTGCTGAGTTTATCATTGAGCGATAGTTTTCCTCTTTCCACTAACAGGAGAATGGCTGTAGCCGTAAATTGTTTGGTTACCGATGCTAATTGGAATTTCGTATCAACCGTGTTATTTATTCCCCATTCATAATTGGCAGAGCCATAGGCTTTTTTCAGCAAAACGGAATCGTTTCGGGTTACAATAACTGTTCCGCTAAAATTATTTACATCTACCTGAGCCTGCATATATTTTTCAAGCGCCAAAGCAGCGTCATTCTGCGAAATGCCCTGTTTTGCAAGGAGCAAAACACAAACGAGTAATAGCCATATCGTTTTCTGATTCATAGTCTATCCGATGCAGTTGGCAATTATTTTGCTTAGTAAATTGTTCAGCGTTTCTATTTCGGTTTCAGATAATCCCTTTAAGGCTTTTTGCCTGTTTTTGGTAATAACAGGTTTTAATAGTTCAATGGTTCTCTTGCCATTCTCAGTGATCTCAAGGGTAAATTTTCTTCGGTCAAGATCATTTATTCGTCTTTTCAGATACCCTTTTTTAACCATTAACTCGATTATTCGTGTAATGGAGGCATTATCCTTATACAGGTATTCCGCAATATCTTTTTGCGAGTAATCAGAATTCTTATGCAGCAGTATCAGCACTAAACATTGATCAACTGTTATATCGGATACCAGTTTCTGAATGTTTTTCTGTGATATTTTTCTGTACTCTTTAATTGTTTGCTCAATTGTATAAAGTACAGTACCGGTTGGGTTTTCTTTTGGCATGTTCAATATTTGATACAAATATAATTGATATATCAAATAAAATTTCTTGTTGCCCGGATTTTCATGATTTCGGAGGTACAGGTTTTTGAGATTTTATCGATTCTTTGATTGATTTTGGGGTAGATTATTTGCGTCTGGAATCAGTATGTAGTTTTTATAGTATTGAAAAACAGTTGATTGTAAATTATTTCAGGTTGTGCTGTAATAAATCTCCCCGCCCCGCTACCAATGTGTCAGAAACATCAAAAACACTGACATAAAATGGTTCACTACATTGCCCGTACTGCTCTTTTCGCCACATTTTTCATGTTGGCCAAGTTCAACCTTTACGCTTTAGAATATCCGTTTACGGCAACCGTGAGCGGTAAAGGCTCACCGGTAATTCTTATTCCGGGTTATACCTGCGGCGGTGCGGTGTGGGACAGTACGGTGGCTGAGCTGCGGACTTTGCATCAGTGCCATGTGCTGAATATCCGCGGATTTGGCGGTGTGGCTCCGGCTGCAAAGGATTTTTCACTGCGTGATGTGAAAGACGGAATCAAGGCCTACATTAAAGACAATAAGCTAAAAAACGTAATTGTGGCCGGGCACTCTATGGGTGGCTTTCTGGCTATGTGGACGGGTGCTGAAATGAAGAAGCCTGAACTGGCGGGCGTTATTGTAGTAGATGCTGTGCCTTTTATTTCGCTTATCGGCGACAGCACGGCTGTAGAGCACGCCATTGATACTGCGTCGGCCCGCAAAATGGAGGAGCTGATGAAAGCTCAGACTTATGAAATGCGCAAGTTTTATGGCAAGCCCATGGCCAGCTATTACTGCCTTGATTCGACCTACCATCCGCTTATTGCTGAATGGAGTGCCGTGTCTGATCCGCATACTTCGGCCTCGCTGATTATGGAAATGGCGGCAACCGATCTGCGCGATGAAATTGCAGCCATTGAAGTGCCTGTGCTGGTACTTTGTGCCTGGGAACCCGGCTACAATGTGCCTATGGAAAGCATTCGCAGCGCATGGAGCAAACAGTATGCGGCGGTAAAGAACCTGCAGTTTCACATGGTGCCGGGTTCGCGCCACTTTATTATGTATGATGCGCCCGAAACATTTTACCGCGAATTGAATACTTTCATGGCCCAAACCGTTCCGGGTAAAAAGTAATGAGCGCCGAGAAAGAAAAGCAGTTTACCGAACTGCTGGCCCGATACAAAGCCAGCATCTGGCGTGTGTGTTATGCTTACCTGCCCGACCGGAGTTTTGCCGAAGACGTATTTCAGGACATTCTCGTGGAGCTTTGGAAAAGCATGGGTCGCTTCAGGGCAGAGTCGGGCTGGCATACCTTCATCTACCGTATTGCCGTAAACACGGCCATCAGTCACGGCCGGCGCGAAACCCGGCGGCCGGTTGATTTCAGCGAAAAAACTGTCGAGGTAGCGGATACAGCCATGGCAGAATCGCAGGATAAAGAACAGCTTCACCGCCGCCTGCACACCTGCATTGCGCAGTTACCCGAACAGGATCGTCTTGTGGTTTCGCTGTTGCTCGAAGAGTTAAGTTATCAGGAAATTGCCGATGTAACCGGATTAACGGTGAGCAATGTCGGTGTACGCATTAACCGAATTAAACCCAGATTACATGCCTGCATTACCTCCGGAATCTGATTTGTTTGACGCCCTGCGTGCGAACTGGCAGCAGGACAATGCTGCGCCTGCTGTGGATATGGTCCGCCTGCGCGAAACAGCTGAAACGGAACTCCGCAAACAGCACCGCCGTCACCTGCGCGCTACACTGTTCATGTCGGCCTCGTTTGCGGCAGCTATTGGCGTAACCAGCTGGATCTATCTGAGATTTGATGATCATGGTCCGCTGTTTTACGGGAGCATCATTGCAGTAAACCTGCTGATGATATTTATGGCTGTGCTGATGTGGCTGGGTGTGCAGCGCGACAAAAGCAGCGCGGTATTAAACAGCCGCGAGCATCTGACGCAGGAGTTGAAAAAACTGAACTACCGCCGCTTTACATTGCTTTATGCGTTACCGGCATATATGGTTATTCTGGCTGTTGCGCTCATTTGTTATTATGTGGATGTGCTTGAGCGCGCCAGTATGCTGTTTAAGGTGTTAACGTATGCGGGCACATTTGTGTATTGCGGTGGTGTGTGGCTGCTCTCACGCCGGAAAACAAAGAAAAAGCTGGCCGACACCAGCCGGTTGATTGACGAATTACAGCAATTGAAAACGGCGCTTGAAAAGCCGGAATAACTGCCTGATTTCAACCGATTTTTAATAATCTTCCATCACTTAAAACCGGTTGCTGCTTGTTATCTTTGTTAGATGCGTTATGCATACATAACAGGAACAGGCAGCGGCATTGGCCGTGCACTTGCTGAGCGGCTTCTTTCGGAGGGCTGGCGGGTTACCGGCTTTTCGCGCTCGGCGGGGCCGGTGCACGCGCATTATACGCATGTGCAGGTTGATCTTAGCAACGAGGCGGCAGTAATGAATGTGGCTTTTGCTCCGCACCCTGATGCCGAACGCATTGTGCTGGTAAACAACGCCGGCATGCTTGGCCACATTGCGCACACCGCTGCCGCCGATCCGGCGCAGCAGGCCACGCTGTTCAGGCTTAATGTAACTGCGCCGGTGCTGCTTACCGGTGCTTTTCTGCGTGCTTACCAAAACCACAAAGCCGCACAGGTAATCTTAAACGTAAGCTCCGGCGCAGGTAAAAATCCGGTTGATGGCTGGGGTGCTTACTGCGCATCAAAAGCGGCGCTTGATATGCACACACGTGTGGTGGATGCCGAACTGCGCATGGACGGCCGCACACACATCCGCATATTTTCGGTAGCGCCGGGCGTGGTGGATACACCCATGCAGGCACAGATTCGTGGCAGCGTAATAAGTGATTTCAGCCGTGCCGAAGAATTCAAACAACTTTATCACACCGGTCAGCTTCTTTCGCCCGATGAAGTGGCCGCACGTTATACATTTCTGCTGAACAATCCGGAGGCTTTTGAGCAGCCGGTGTTTGCCGCCAAGGAAATTCAAGTCAATCATCCCCATAATTTAATCAGCACACCCATTCACCAATAATTACTGCATGAAACAGATCCTCTGCGCGCTCACTGCGGCTGCGCTGCTCAGCACCGCTGCACTCAACGCCCAGTCGCCGCACAATGGCCACAACCACAATGGCCTCATTCCCTGCGGTACCGACCAGCAAATGGCCCGCGTGTTTGCCGAAAACCCGCAACTCAAAGCCGAGTTCGAAGCCCGCGAAGCCCAGGCCGAAGCGGCCGACCGTGCTGCATTTGCTACTGGTTACATGGACAATACACGTTCGGTAATGCCGCCCGTGTATATCATTCCCATTGTGTTTCACATTATTCACAATTACGGAGCAGAAAATATCAGCGATGCGCAGATTATTGATCAGGTGCGTATCCTGAACGAAGATTTCCGTAAACTGAATGCCGACACAAGTCTTGTTGTGCCCGGCTTTCAGGGCATTGTGGCCGATGCCGAAATTGAATTCCGCCTGGCCAACCTTGATCCCAACGGAAACTGCACCAACGGTATCGACCGTATCGTTTCGCAGGAAACCTACATTGGCGACGATGGCTCGAAACTGAATTACTGGCCGCGCGCCAATTACCTGAACGTGTGGGTGGTAAACACCATTTCGAGCGGTGCTGCGGGTTATGCCTATCTTCCCGGTACCGCACCCAGTGCTTCGGTTGACGGCATTATGATTCTGTCCACCTACATCGGCAGCATTGGCACCGGCAACCCCGGTACCTCGCGCGCACTCACACACGAAATCGGTCACTTCCTCAACCTGCAGCACACCTGGGGCAGCACAAACAATCCCGGCGTATCCTGCGGAAACGACGGTGTAAGCGATACACCGGTAACGGAAGGCTGGACATCGTGCAACCTTACCAACAACGATGTATGCAATCCCGGTATCGACGAAAACGTGCAGAACTTTATGGAGTATGCCTACTGCTCACGCATGTTTACCACCGGCCAGCGCTCCCGCATGCGCACTTCACTCACCAGCTCGGTGGCCTCACGCAGCACACTCTGGTCGGCAGCCAACCTCACCGCTACGGGTGTAAACAACAATCCGCCCAACGTATGTGCACCCGAAGCCGATTTTAAACCCGGCAGCATTGTAACCATTTGCTCCGGCGGTTCGGTAGTATTTACCGATCAGTCGTGGAAAGGCACGCCCACGAGCTGGAGCTGGTCGTTCCCCGGCGGTACACCTTCCACATCAACTGCACAAAACCCAACCATTACCTATAACACACCGGGTTTGTACAGCGTAACACTCACCGCCAGCAATGCATCGGGCAGCGACGCATTTACACGTACCAACTTTGTGCAGGTGCTTTCATCTACTGCACAATACGCTAACCCGTCGTTTGTGGAAGGCATGGAAAATGCAGCCACATTCAGCGCCGACTGGACCATTGTGAACCCAAGCGGAAACGGTTGGGCACGCACTACCAGCACAGCATACACCGGCGCGGCCTGTGTGCGTTATGACAATACGGGCAACTCGGCTGGTCAGATAGAAGAACTCATCGGACCCACCATCAACATGTCGGCCATTGCCAGTCCGGTATTTACCTTCCGCGTAGCCTACGCCCTGCGCGCCACCGGCGATAACGACCGCCTGCGTGTGCTGGTTTCTACCAACTGCGGGCAGACCTGGACACAGCGTTATGCCAAGAGCGGAAGCATACTGGCCACAGCGCCAACCACCAGCGGCTCGTTTACACCCACGGCCAGCCAGTGGCGTTTGGAAACGGTATCGCTCAACAGCTCCCTCAACAACGCTGCAAACGTTCGTATTAAGTTTGAATTTGAAAGCGATGGCGGAAACGATATTTACATCGACGATATCAACATTGTATCGCCCGCCAGCGTATCCTCGCCCGATCTGAATATTTCGCAATTCACCGTATTCCCCAATCCGGCACAGGAAAATACCACGGCCATGTTCACACTCACCGAGTCGATGCAAACCGATATTCAGGTAATTGATCTTACCGGCCGCGAAGTAATGGCGGTGTACAGCGGTGAGCTTCAGCCCGGCGCACACCGTTTTGATCTGAACACAGCCACACTGAGCAAAGGCATTTACTTTGTGCGTTTGCGTGCGGGGAATGGTTTTGTGACACAGAAATTAGTGGTGGAATAATTTGCATATATACAGATATGCAAAGACCGGCAGAAGGAATTTTCTTTCTGCCGGTCTTTTTTTTGTGAACCAGCAATAACGTATATTTAAAAATGAACTATTTTTTGATAACCCTGTCCCTGCTGTTTTCTGTTCAATGTATTGGGAAGCAGCCTGATTGGAAGTACTATAAAGCCTATCCAACTTATGATTCAGTATGGAGGGCATTTTCAAAATCATATAATCTCCGGGAAGTTGAAACGGATAGTTTAAAATGGAATCTTACAAAGCGGAGAGACGGGTGGCATGTAGTGCTGGCCGAGTATTATGCGCCTGATAATATCCGGCAGGATTATTTATTCTGGTCGGCGGCATCAAAAAAATACAAAAAAATTCCTGTTGCCCCCGAGCCTGTGCCTGATTCCTACTGGCCCGATGAAAAGCCTGAAGTGCATGGGTATTTATTTGATGTTCTTGTTTATTATGGCTATAAGGGATGGGAAAAAGACATACTTCATGATTTTGGGGCGCTTCCTAATGTTCCTGATTTTATCTACGAAAATCTTTCGCGTGCCGCATTCAGCTGTTCTAATTCTTTTGTAGATAAATCATATCTCCAGACAACAGATAATGACGATTTGCCATTGTCTTCAAATCAAAAAGCTGATTCGGTAAAGTATTATCTGCTGAAGTGCATAAAGTATGATAGTTTATTGATGAGGCAAAACCCTGCGTATGAGTTTTTGATAGGCCGGGCCGATAACCGCTATATAAATGATATCATGCACCTGTGGTATGAACTTTCGTTATTCAATCGGGGAGAGGAAGTGAGGTATCTTATGAAAAAAGGACTTTATTCCGATTTCATGCGAAACAATGCGGAGTTATATTTAAAAAGCTGCCCTGCAAACACCATCGTTTTTACGGGTGGCGACAACGATACTTATCCGCTCTGGTATATGCAGCAGGTATATGGTGTAAGGCCTGATGTACGGGTAATAAATATTAGTTTATTAAATATTCCGCATTACTTAGCTGTTATACTTGATACAAACCGGATTAATCCCATCCGGTCTTCATTTAATTCCTATGCGTTAAGCAGGGTAAGATCAAAGTATTACTATTCAGTTAGCAAAGAAAAAACAGGTGTATTTCCGCAGGTGCTGCGTGATTTTGCGGCACAAATGCAGCAAGGTGAAAATGCTGTGCTGCCCTACACATTTAAAGCAGATGTAACAGGATGCCGCACTGCCGGGTTTTATCCTGCTGGTTTGTCTTATTCCGCAACATGGTTTGCCTGTGCCGGGAGTTATACTGATTTCGGGCATATAGCGGCACTGGATATTATGCTGAATAACTTTACCGAGGTGCCGGTTTGTTTTTCGGTTTCGATGACCACCACCTCTTTTTTTTCGGAAAAGTATTTCTTACAAAGAGGTTTGGTAAATCAGTTTTGTCCGGCAGAAACACTGCCTCATCCAAATCCAATTTTTGGATCGGGTTATGTATTTATTGATGCAATGAAAGCATTGCTGGTAAATGATTCAGCCTTGTATGCCTGTCCGCGGCCGGGCGATTCAAATGAAAAACGTTTTTTTACAAATCTCAGAGTGAATTATGCGCTGCTTGCAAAGGCAGAAATTGAATCGGGTGATACGTTGGCGGCTGCAAAAACACTAGCGTATGTTCAGCGGCATCTTCTTCTTGATTGTGGTGATGCTGAACCGTTTTTGTCATTTATAGTTGAGCTCATGTATCAGACCAATTATATTCAGGAGGCCGATGTGCTTGCACGAAAGCAACTTGATTACCTCAAAGCAGCATTTATTGAAAAGGACAAGGATGATAATTTGTTTAGATTACACCACTCTGTATTTATGATCAGAGAAATTGCTCATAAGTTAAACCGGGTGCAGGTTGAACAACAGGCCAATGAGTTGCTTGAGTTAATCGGAGATCCGCTTTCTGAGTAAATAAGTTGCACTTAAGCAAAAAAAGACCGGATTTATGCCCGGTCTTTTTTTGTTTGAAATAAGTGTACTGCTCAGAACACCTGCGAGGCCACGCGGCGCGTAGCTTCCGATACGCCCATTGTGTAGAAGTGAAGGCAGGGTGCGTTGGCTTTTACAAGTTCTTTTGATTGCTGAATGGCCCATTCAATGCCTACTTCGCGCACTTCGGCGTCGGTTTTGCATTTTTCGGCGGCTTCGTAAAGATCCTGCGGCAGATCAATGTGGAAAATTTTGGGCAGGGTAACCAGCTGCTTTTTGCCGGTAAGAATTTTGATGCCGGGAATGATGGGCACGGTTATTCCGGCTTCGCGGCAGCGTTCCACAAAGGCAAAGTACTTCGAGTTGTCGAAGAACATTTGTGTCACAATAAAATCGGCGCCGGCATCAACTTTGGCTTTCAGCGCGCGGAGATCGGCCAGCGGGTTGGGTGCTTCGAAATGTTTTTCGGGGTAACCGGCTACGCCCGCGCAGAAATTGGTAGGGGCCATGTCAATTACATCTTCGTGCAGGTATTTGGCGCTGTTCATGTCCATTACCTGTTTCACGAGGTCAAGTGCGTATGAATGGCCGGCCGGATCAGGTACAAAGGCCGGTTCGGCCTTAATCGCATCGCCGCGCAGCAGCAGCACGTTATCCACACCGAGGAAGTGAAGATCAATAAGTGCGCTTTCGGTTTCTTCCTTGGTAAAGCCGCCGCAAATAATGTGCGGTACCGCATCCACATGGTAGCGGTTCATGATGGCTGCGCAAATACCCACCGTGCCGGGGCGTTTGCGGATAGATACTTTTTCGAGATAGCCGCCGTCGCGTTTTTTGTAAACGTATTCTTCGCGGTGATACGTTACATCCACAAACGAAGGCTTAAACTCCATCAGCGGATCAATGCTGTCGTATATAGACTGAATACTTTTGCCTTTGAGGGGTGGCAAAATTTCGATGGAAAACAGGGTGGACTTTGCAGCCCGGATGTGTTCGGTAACTTTCATAGTGTGTTGCGCAGGCGTGCAAATTTACAACTTACCTGCTTTCATAACCAATAATTTACGCAACACATATTCTGAAATACCTCAACCCCTTTATACATGAGGCTTTTACAGCACATCACGGTATTCGCTTACCTTGTCGAACACACTTCGGGCAAACGGGCAAAGCGGTACAATTTTAATGCCTTTGTTCCGGGCAAATTCCACAGCCTTTGCTACAAGCTGCTTTCCCGCGCTTTTCCCGCGCAGCACATCATTCACTCCCGTATGGTCAATAATTATCCGGTCGGTTCCGGCCCACACGTAAGTCATTTCTGCCTCGCGTTTACCGTTTATTTCCACATAAAACACGCCTTTGTGGCCATCGTCGGTTTGAAGTATTTCCATGTAGTGCGTGTTATATCTGTTTCAGCACGTCTTCAAGCCGCTGCATTTCATTTTTTACCTGATTCATTCCAATCAATCCGCCCGACATGCCCGACGTTTGCCGCAGCACACTGATGTTGAGCATACCGTTTCCGCCGTCGGTAATCTGAACACCAAACTTGAAGTATTTTACAAATGCGCCAAAGAGAATACGCAGGGTATAATTACCTTTTTCGTACAAGGCCCCGCCGGGATAGGTTTGCAGCACTTTATAGCCGGCCGAATGAAACTGCTGATGCAAACGGTTACTCAGTTCTTCGTAGCTGATGCCGTTGTACTGATGGGTGTATTTGTCTTTCTGGCGTTCGAGTGTGGTTACGTAGTGTGGCATGATGTGACAGGTTCAATTTAGAATTGCTAAAGTAATGTATTCTGAAAATTTAACACACGAAACATGTCTGACAACTATCTTTTCCGTAGTAAAAAAAGAGCCACTCTGCCCAACAGTATCACTGCGATTGTATGGTAAATTCTACACGCCGGTTAAGTGCGCGGTTTTCGTCGCTGCTGTTTTGCACTACCGGTTTCGATTCACCAAAGCCTTTGGCAGTAAGTCTTGTGGCTGCAATGCCTTTTGTAATGAGGTAGTTCATTACAGCCTGTGCGCGGTCGTCAGACAGTTTCAGGTTGGCCTCATCGCTGCCCACATCATCAGTATGTCCGGCAATGGCAATGGTCATGGTTGGATTATCAGTAAGCACTTTCACCAGGTTGTCGAGCTCCACAAATGATTCCGACCTGAGTTCGGCTTTACCGGTTTCAAAGAAAATATTGTTGAGCCGCACCACCTGACCTTTTTCTATGGGTGTAAGTTTCAGGTCGCGCTTCACTTCCTGATAATCTTTTGAAGTGCTGAGGTCGAGATTTTCGCTCACCGCATAGAAGCCTGCGGCTGTGGCTTTGAAGCCATACAGTTTTCCGCAGGGTAGTACAATCTGATATTCGCCCGTTTGCGGATTGGCTTGAGCAATGCCCGCTTCGGTGCCTTCAGGCAGTGTGAAATAAGTGATGGCTGCGCCCAGCGGTGCGTCGGTTTTGCTGTTGAATACGCGACCGTTGATGAGTGCAACCGGGTTCGGCCGTTTTTCGGTTTCGGTATCAATAATGCAAATGTCGTTTTTGCCTTGTCCGCCCGGCCCGTCGCCTACAACAATGTAGGCCACATTGCCCTGCGCAGCCAGCGTGTAGTAGGCCTGCCAGCGATTGTCATTTACTTTCGGGCCCATATTTACCGGCTCGCTCCAGTTTGTCCAGCTCTCGTCGAGGCGGCGGCTCATCCAGATATCCGCACTGCCGTAACCGCCGGGCCTTTCGCTCGAAAAATACAGTGTAACTCCGTCGGGCGCCAGAAACGGCGTGCTTTCATCGAATTGCGTATTCAGCACTTTGCCCATGTGTTCGGGCTTTGTCCAACGGTTGCCGCTCACAAGATGCGATACATATAGATCATTTTCATTGCCATCTTCCACACGCGAATAATAAAGAATAATGGTGCGGTTGTCCACACTCATGCACATACCGCTGTAATTTCCTTTCGACATGCGTTCGTAACCGGGCATGTCGAGTGCTTCGGGATCGCTCCAGCCTTTTGCCGTGAGGCGGCACACCGAAAATCCGTCGCCGATACGCTCCGCTTTTGAAAAGCGCCCGCGTATGATGCGTTGCGTACCATCAGGACTTTGGTAGAACATTGAATTGAAGCGGGCCGTATTGAACGGGAAGCCGAGGTGTTTTGCTTCGCTCCAGCTTCCGTCGGTTTCGCGCTTGCTGAACCAGATGTCTTGCGTGTGCTGCGGCGACTGCGTATTAGCAGGGTGATCTTCGCGCACGAAGAATATCTTTTGCCCGTCGGCCGTAATGTAAGGCATGAGTTCACTGTAAGCCGAGTTTACTTTCGGGCCTAGATTGCGGTAGGCCGGTTGCTGCGCATGGATTGCGAGTACAGCAAAAAGGGAGAGAATAAACAGGTGTGTTTTCATGGACTTAAAAGCAAAAAGGCTGCTGCCTTTTGTGTAGCATTAACACGCACCACAGGCAGCAACCATTCAGGGTTCAGTACAATTATTCGGAAGTACGTACAGGTGCTGAATCTTCGGCACCCAGTGCAGTAAGTTTTTTGCGCAGTATCGGCAGCGATACCGTGCCCTGCACATATATTCCGTCGAAGCGGCGTATGCCCACTTCCATTTGCCAGCACACACCTTTGTTGTACATGCCTTTCGCTTCCTTTCTGGGCAACGAAGGCAATATCCATGCGCCAAGCCGCACACCCACGGGCAGGTTGAAATAAGCGGGGTCAGGATTTTTAAATGTGGAAATTGGTGTAAATGTGGCATCCAGATAAATACGCACATTGTGCGAGTAACCGCGTATGCCGTATTTATCGGTTGAAATGCGCAGGTTGTCGGTACGCGTGCGGAACAGCCCCACATACGCGCCAAACACCGAATAATTTACAAGACCAAGATCGGTGTCTTCGGGCTCCGAAAGCGGCCCGCCGTAATGCATGAGTCCTGCTCGTACTCCCGCCACACGATACTGAAGCCCCGGAACCTGAATGTACTGCGTGGTAGTTACATCGTAGTTGCCCTGGCGCGATGTACTTGATTTCAATGTTACATTAAATACTTTCTGCACTTCGCGCTGAAGCAGTCCGAGGCTTATACCGGCTTCAAACTGCGTATGCCGGCGTGCATCCTTATCGCCCAAACGCCCCGCCGTAAACCAGCCCATTCTGAAAATATAGTCGGCACAAAGCGTGTGTTTGTAATTGGCGTAGCCCCAAAGCCCGAAATTGAAGCTAAGGCCATCAATATTTTTGAAACCGAAATCAAGCTGGGCCAGATCCATCGCCAGTACAAAATTGTTCACATCGCGCGGACGATCATGCACAACCTTGTAGTTAATATTATCCTGAGCAGCAAGATTCACAGAAAGAAGAAGTAATGCAGGAGGTATTATTTTTCGAAGCCACATAGGAATTTGTTTTTTACAAACGTCCGAAAGCCATGTCCCGGCAGCAATACGTCATTTGCCCTAAATTATGCCCGGCATGCAATTGTAAGGGCATCATGTGTATTTTTGAATCACCACCATGCTACGACTCCTGCTGCTTATTTTGTTTTTCTGTCCTCTGGCTTTACTGGCACAGCCCTTGCGGTTTGCGCATTACGATACGCGCCAGGGGTTGTCGCAAAATTCGGTGCATGCCTTGCTGCAGGATAGGGAAGGATTTGTGTGGATGGGCACGCAGGACGGACTGAGCCGTTTCGACGGGTATTCATTTACCGTTTACCGGCATAGTAAAAAAGATACGGCTTCATTGCCCGATAATTTTGTGATTGATCTGGCCGAAGATGTAAACGGAAATATCTGGATTGGTACACGTTCGGGGTTATGTGTATTTCAGAAAAGTAAAAACAGGTTTTTACGACTTTATTCCGGGCGTGAAGATTCCAGACTGCATAATAATGCTACGTATATGCTTCAGTCGGGAAGCGGAATAATTGTGAGCCTTGTTCCGATGGGGGTGTGTGAAGCTGAGCTTGCTGGCGATAAAATTGTGGTAAAACCAGTTGGCAAAAATATAACACGTGTGTGGAGACTGCAGTCGCAACTGTATATCCGTCAATCTGATTCACTCTGCACCGCCTCCAATATCCACGCTCCTTTACGTCTGTTCGCCACGTTTGCAACAGATAAAGTGAAAGGCATTTCCGATATTGAAAATACCGGCGGTAAAACATATCTGGCAGCTGCAAATAAACTATATCGCAATTCATCTTCCGGTCGTTTTGAGCCTTTGGTTACATTACGCGAAAACATTATCTGTCTGGCCTCCGATCATACCGGGCGTATCTGGGCAGGAACAGAAAACGGGTTGTGGATTTATCACACTGCTACGGGCATGCTTGAAGAAATAAAAACGGATGTATCAGATCCGTTTTCGTTAAGCTCAAGCCAGATATTAAGTTTAATGTGCGACCGGCAAGGGGTGATGTGGATTGGTACTTCAGGAGGAGGTGTGAATATTTGCGATTTGGGACGTGCGTTTTTCAAAGTATATAATTCTGCACATTCGCCTGGTTTTCCTGCGGGAGCAGTGTGGTGTATGGCAGAAACTGCAAATGCCGTTTTACTCGGTACGGAAAAAGGAGTTGTTCCGCTTCCGTCACGCAATCAGTCTGTTCCGCGTTGGACTTCGCTTGTTGCGCCCGAAGTTTTTGTAACCCAGCTTTGTTTTGATAAAAGTGGGACGCTGTGGATCGGCACTCGGAATAATGGAATTATCCGAATAGATACAATAACATTAAAAAGAGAAAGTATTGATACCACAAACTCGCCGCTCAGCGATAACGCAATTTTTCATATTTCTGCTACTGCCGATACGCAGGTAATTATTACCACACGTCGCGGGCTCAATTTTTTTAATCCCCAAACCGGCAACTGGCGTGTCTATCGGGGAAGAGAGCAGTTGCCTACCGTTCAGGGAAATTATATCATTCAATCATTTACCGATAAGCAGCGCATACTCTGGCTCGCCCACCCGATGGGATTAACCCGTTATGCGCAAGGGAAATTTTACACCTATCGTAATTTAGCTGACGATACCTTGTCGCTTCCGTTTAATGTGGTTTCATTTGTGAGTGAGGGGAGCAACAATACACTCTGGGTTTCGACACTTGGTGGCGGAGTTGCAAGGTTTTACAGGGGTAAAGAAACGTTTACCACCTATAACACCACGAATGGTTTGCCCAACGATGTGGTGTATGCTGCGCTTGAAGACAAGCAGGGAATGGTGTGGATGAGCACCAACGAAGGTATCTGCAGGCTTGATCCGCAAACCGGATTTATTGATGTGTTTACCACCCGCGATGGGCTGCCTTCGAATGAGTTTGTGCAGAATTCGGGTTACGTGTTGCGCAACGGGCATATTGGTTTCGGCTCGGTTGATGGCTGGGTGAGTTTTGATCCGGCGGCTTACAGCTCGCTGGCCGATACGCTGCAGCCGGTGCTTTCGGGGCTTTTTGTAAACAACCAGCCCGTGCCGTTTTTCGGGTTGCGCGAGCTTTTGCTCGATCATGAAACGCGCAATGTATCGTTTTCATTTACTGCCGTGAATTATCGTGTGCAGGAGAAAATCCGCTACAGCTGCATGCTTGAGGGCTTTGACCAGAGCTGGATTGAGCAGGCCCCGGGGCAGCGGATGATTTCATACACCAATTTACCTTTTGGCGATTATGTGTTTAAAGTGCGCGTGCGTGTGGGCAATGGCCCCTGGCAGCAGCATGAACTGAAATTGCCGCTGCGTGTGGTGCCGCCGTTCTGGATGCAAACCTGGTTTTACGTGCTTATGGGTGTGCTGGCGGCCTTGCTGCTTGCGGGTGTTGTGGCGTGGATTGCACGACTTAACTACCGCCGCCGCATGCGTGTGCTTGAAACCGAACATAAAATCCACATCGAACGCGAACGCATTTCGCGCGATCTGCATGATAACATTGGTGCGCAGATTACTTACATTGTAAGTACACTCGATTTTCTCTCGTTCCGCCTTGATAAGCAAACGGCAGGCGAAAACAGGCAGCTGATTCACGAACTGGGGCAGAATGCCCGCCAAACCATGGATCAGCTGCGCGAAACCATCTGGGCCATGAATCAGCCTGCACTCGGGCTCGACGAATTTGTGCAGAAGCTGCGCAGCTTTACACAGCGTGCGGGAGTCTCGTCGCCCATGCAAATTCAAATCGAGCATCAGGCCGAAGGGCAGGGTATTACGCTTGCATCGGCGCAGGTGCTGCATTTGTACCGCATTATTCAGGAAGCGGTAAACAACGCACTCAAGCATGCGCAGGCCACCCGGCTTAGTATTTCCTTTGTAAGCGAAGACGCAAAACTCATCACCATCATTACCGACAATGGCAGCGGTTTCGACAGTATCCGGAACCACGAAGGCCACTATGGCCTTGCCAACATGCAAACCCGTGCTGCCGAAATTGGTGCCGAAGTTAAGATCACTTCGCAGCCCGGCCACGGCACGCAGATACGTGTGGCATTACCGCTCACCACCAGCGAATAGGGTAAATGACGTATTGCCCGTAGCGAATTAATACACTAATCTTACCACATGAAAATTACCGTAGGACTTGTTGAAGACAACGCGCAGCTCATACAATCGGTGAGCCGCAATCTTTCGTGTTTTGATAGTATAGAGCTTTTGTTTGTGGCGCGCAACGGCAATGAACTTTTGCAAAAACTCGAATCGCAGCAGCCTTCGGTTTTACTTATGGATATTCACATGCCCGAAATGAATGGCATTGAAGCCGCACGTCTGGTGAGTGAAAAATATCCCGGCATACGCATTCTCATGCACACCGTTTTCGATACCGAAGACAAAATATTCGACAGCATTGTGGCGGGCGCTACCGGCTATCTGCTTAAAGATTCGCCGCCATCGGCGCTCATTGCCGCTATTGAAGAAGTGCTCGAAGGCGGCGCACCCATGAGCCCCAGCATTGCCCGAAAAGCCCTGCAACTGCTGCGCACCGCGCCAGTTCCCGAGCCCGCCACACAAACAGAAACATTTGACCTCACCAAACGCGAACTCGAAATTTTAGAGAAAATTGCCGAAGGCCAGAACTATCAGCAGATTGCCGATGTACTTTTTGTAAGTCCCAAAACGGTGCGCAAACACATCGAAAATATTTACCGCAAACTACAGGTGCACAATAAAATGGAAGCGGTGCAGAAAGCGAAGAAGAACAGGTTGCTTTCGGTGTTGTTCTGATATTACCTGCGTTTCTTCCTGTACACCTTCAGCACCTGTCCCGGATGAATCGTATTACTTCTTAAATTATTCCACCGTTTCAGCTCCGTTACAGTAACGCCGTACCTGCGCCCGATTGCACTTAAACTTTCGCCCGGTCGTACACGGTGTTTTACCAGCACGCGTCCCGGCGGAACACCTGCGGTGCGTGTTTCAAGCGTATCGGCTTTGCGGAGACGTTGCTGTTGTGCGCGTATGCTGTCGGTAAAAAGTGTGAGGTTTTCGCCTTGCGGATTTTGTTGCATCCAGTTTATGGAGCGTTGCATGGCACTTACCAGCAAATCGCCTTTAAGGCGATAGCCTTTCATGGTAAGGTGTATTCTGTCGGGCTGGCCTAACCCGGTACTGTCAAATGCCACCATCGCTTTCCAGCCGCCGGCAATCCAGTACCAGTCGTACACGCCGCAGTTTTCGGCTTTGGCAATGCTGTGTATTACATCCGAAAACTGTTCGCCGGCCACAACGTGATTGTATCGGTAATACATGTCCATTGTGCTGGTAAGCAGAATGGATGCATTGGGAGCCGCAGCCCGTATTTTGCGCACCACCTGTACAATTTCCTCGCGCAATGCAGGTTTTATGCTGTCGTCGTAGAGATAATCGTTGGTGCCGAAATCCACAATCACCAGATCGGGCTTCAGTATTGGTAGCTGCTGCGAAAATAAAACTTCATACAAAGGCGACTGATAGCGCGATGCACCCACACCGCAGTTGTTGAACACCACGCCGCGGTTGGTTTCGGTTTCGAGATGCATGCCGTAGCATTCAAACTCTTTTTCCGAAGCATTCTTTTTCACTACGCGCACGGTAAGCTGTTTGCCCAGCGGCGGTACTTTCACTTCCACATAGGGCAATGTATCGCCGGGCAGCGAGTCGATAACAACCGGAATGAGTTGTGCGCCGGCATCAATAACAAGATCAAAACTCCGGCTCGATTTTTTCACGAATATTTTCAGCACAGTACGTGTGTCCGGTTCGGGCTGCATGAAGTTGAGTGTAAACGAGGCTTTCGGATCTTCGGTGCGGCAGGTCATGCCAATTACACCCAGCGGCAGTTTGGAAGGAAGGATGAAACTTTTTCCATACGTCCACACGCCCGTGTGCGTTGATTTATACTCGATGGATGAATATGTTTTAGCGGTGGAGTAGGGGAACATGGTGCCGCGACCGCCGTCGCCATGAATTTGCTGGAGGCCTTTGCGAGCCTGGCCGGGAAAAATATCGGCCTGCAGGTGTGAATCGCCGAGATGTACTACAGCCATTTTCCGGGTGGTAGTATTCATCCACGCATTGTAAAACTGCTGCATGGCACTGCGGCTGTAAAACTGTATGCAGTTAAACTCTTCGTGCATAAAAGGATATGCAGCCGTATCAATTACCCGTGCTGGTGGCTCGCTTGTGTTTGTTACCGTGTTGAATCCCGATGCCTGTTTAAGTTGCAGCATGAGCAGCACCGAAATAAGCAAAGGCAGTGCCAGCCACCAGCGCAGGTTTTGTGCAGAAAATAAAATCGAAATGAGTTTCACGGTACGTGCTTTCATCAATTGGGTCGCTTTAGCGTATCGGTAAATGAGGAGTCTTTGCGCAGCAGGGCCGTATCCATTTTCGGCAGCGAATCAGCGTTGCCGGCCGGTGCGGCACCTTTGAGCAGTTTTTCAATGCGCATAATGTGCCAGCTTGTGTTTGCCGAAAATGAGCCGTTTATGAATACCACATCCGTAATGCCGTTTTCCCTTACAAAATCGGGCAGGTTGTGGTTGAAATAGCGGTAGTCGATAATATATACCTTATCGAAGTTTGCGGCAAAGTAGGGGGAAAACGCATTGCCGTAGGAGTTTTTGATAATTACCACGCTGCGCCCTGTGCGGTTGGTGGTTTCCACTTTCATGAGCGGAAAATCGCCGCCGAGATACATGCCGTAGCCGCCACCTTTGAAGTAAAGCGATGCGGGAATGGGTTTGGTAATGTTTTCGTCGGTGTAGCGGAATGTTTTTACGCTGTTGGGTACCATATAGCAGATGGCCGTGTCGGGCTTTTCTTTCAGGCGTTCATCGCGCGTGAGGGCGTAGAGCGAGCCGAGCCAGTTGTTTTGTATGCGCGTTTGCATCTGGCTCAATGCAAGCGGTTGCATGCCGGCGCGTTCGGCTGTGGCTGCGTAGGCGTAGTAAGCGCCCGCGCCCGTCCAGTGATGGTCGGTGCGGAAAAACAGGTATTCGTTCCTGTGCGCCATCATGGGTGTCCATGCATCCACAGCAATAATGCCCGGCAGTAAATTGCTGTAGATAACATCAATATTTTTCTTTTCCGAATTTGATGAACGCCTGAACGCATCGGGCATATACAAATCGTAATGCGAGGGCACCACTACATCGTAAATGCGCACCGAAGCGGGCAGTGCTGCTCTGAATTTATTGATGGCCTGCGCATAGCGTGCAGCCATGGTGGCATTACCGCCGAAATACTGAATGGCCATGCCATTGTGTACAACCATGTTGGCAATAATATCGCCGTTTTCGTTCACGGTTGCCGTATCGGCTGCAGCCAGCGTGTCATTCAAGGCCGATTCGGCGGTAATGATGCCGGGTTTGTTTTTTGCCAGCTGCGACGCGTCGTAAAATTTCACTTCGCGGTTGGGAATGCCCCGCCACTCGGCCAGTTGAAACGAAGTACTCACCAGTTCTTCGCGGAATGCAAAATGATCGGCCACATACTGGTCGAGGCTGTCGGTGAAATGCCCTTCAAAAAATGAATGCCATGAAAATTGCGGAAACGGTGTAAGCCTGCGGTTTTCGACTACCGATGAATTGATTTTCGGCAGCACAAAAAACAATACACCGCACCCGGTAAGCACCGTGCCAAACAGCACGAAGTTTATCCATGCCAGTTGTTTGCGCAGTTGTTTGTGTTTTTTCATGGCCTCAGAAACGGTAGTATATAAACGGGTTGTACGATTTGCCGGTGAGCATGGCTGTAGCCAGAAACAACAGTACCAGATTCAGGGCCATGCTGCCAAGCAGAAAATACGCACGGTTGTGTTTGGTAACCTGCCTGCGCACCCTGCGGTTGAACCAGTGAAACACCGGCAGGCAAAGTATAATGGTGAGCAGCAGCCAGAACATATTCTCCCGAAGAGAATACGTAAGCTGCACATCCCACAATCCGCCACTGCGATTTACGCCAAATAAAATTTCGAAAAAAGCCCCCAGCCTCGGCAGACTTTCAAAATAAAACAACGCCCAGCCGAGAACAGCTGCAACCAACAAATACACATGCGATACCACCGCCGGAATACGGTTGAGCAGTTTGAACAAAAACAACCGCTCAATGTAAATGAGCAGCCCGAAATACAACCCCCAGAAAATAAAATTCCAGCTGGCTCCGTGCCACAATCCGGTTAAAAACCAAACCACAAACAGATTGCGCACGGCAAAACGTTTGTTGCCGCCAAGAGGAATGTAGAGATAATCGCGGAAGAACGTGCCAAGCGAAATATGCCAGCGGCGCCAGAATTCGGTGGCAGATTTTGCGATGTAGGGATAATTGAAATTTTCGTGGTAATGAAAACCAAACATCCGCCCCAAACCAATGGCCATGTCTGAGTAGCCTGAGAAATCAAAGTAAATCTGCACCGAAAACATGAGCAGCCCGAACCAGGCTTCACCCACCGAAAGTGCCGCAAAATCGCCATCCAGATATTTCACTACCATTTCGCCGGCTACGTTGGCAATGCACACTTTTTTAAACAAGCCTATGCAAAACCGGCTCACTCCTGAACTGATGTCGCCGATATTGAATTTGCGGTTGTCTATTTCGTGCGCAATGTGGCTGTAGCGCACAATAGGCCCGGCCACCAGCTGGTGATACAAACTCACAAACATGAGAAATTTCATGGGCGAACGTTGGGCGGGTACTTCACGCCGATAGACGTCGATTACATATGAAACCGTTTGAAACGTATAAAACGAAATGCCCACCGGCAGCGCAAATTTTGGCACTTCAAACGCAGTGCCCAGCAGCAGATTTATGTTTTCTACTACAAACCCGCTGTATTTGAATGCCATGAGAATGGCGGCATTAAAAATTACAGTCGATACGATGCCGAGTTTTGCCCATTTCGTTTCGCGGTATTTCTCAATGAAAAGTGCATTGGCATAATCTACCATCGAAGAGAATACGAGCAACAGAATCCATACCGGTTCGCCCCAGGCATAAAACACAAAAGAGAAAAGCGTGAGCAGGACATTTCTGTACGTACTGTTTTTGGAGAGGTAGTACAGAATGAGGTTGAGCGGTAAAAAGATGTACAGAAACGAAAGACTCGCAAAAACCATTGGAATACAGGGGTAACAGCCCGGCAAGTATAGCAATAGTGGTGCGGATTACCGACTGATTCCGGCAGTTTTTATCCCACAATATTAACATCCGTCGAAAGACATAAACATTTTACGTCCGCATTCGTTTAGCAACACGTACATACATCCAAAAACCGGAACATGAACAAAGTTTACCATCTCGGTAATTGCAGCACCTGCAAGAAAATTATCGACGCGCTTGACCTGAAGAATAAGAAGTTTGAATTTCAGGATATTAAAGAGGAACCCATTTCGCCGGCGCAGCTTGATGAAATGGCAAAACTTGCCGGCGGATACGAACCGCTTTTCAGCCGTATTGCCATGAAGTACCGCGCCATGGGGCTCAACAACATGACGCTTACCGAAAAAGATTACCGCCGGTATATTCTGGAGGAATACACCTTTCTGAAACGTCCCACGATTATTATGGGTAAGCAGATTTTCATTGGCAGTGCAAAAAATACAGTTGCTGCGGCAAAAGAGGCGGCTAAGTAAAAGGCATTCCCGATCTTTGCGCCGCTATGTCTAAAACGACGCTGGCGCACCTTGCGCTGATTGCTGCCATGTGCATTTATGCACTCAGCTTTTCACTCATTAAAGATGTATCGCCATCGCACATTGCTCCGCTGGGCTTTGTGCTGATGCGTATTCTGGGCGCGGCTCCGCTGTTCTGGCTTAGCAGGCTGGTGATCCGTGAGCGGGTGGAAAATAAAGACCTGCCCAAACTGCTGCTGCTTTCGGTTTTCGGGGTGGCGCTTAACCAGAGTTTGTTTATGACCGGAATGAGTCGCACGGCACCCATTTCGGCGGCAATAATTATGATTACTTCGCCGCTGCTGGTGCTGGTAATTGGCAATATTATTCTGCGCGAACGCATTACGCTGATGCGGCTTTCGGGTATTCTGCTGGGGCTTGGCGGGGCGGCATTACTTATTATCACCGGCAGCACCGGCAGTTCGAAAGAAGATGATGCGCTGGGCGATCTGTTCATTTTCATCAATGCCCTTTCGTGGGGCACTTATCTCGTGCTGGTAAAACCGCTTATGAGTAAATACCACACGGTAACCATTCTCAGCTGGGTGTTTTTGTTTGGCGGCATACTCGTTTTTCCGTTCGGCATACAGCAGTTTGCGGCGGTTGACTGGGCTTCGTTTACGGGGCGGCATTGGTTTGCAGTGCTGTTTGTGGTATTCGGAATTACGTTTGTGGCCTATTTGCTTAACACCTATGCGCTGAGCGCGCTGAGTCCGTCGGTAGTAAGTGCCTACATTTATCTGCAACCGCTGCTGGCCGCCGCCATTGCATTGTGGCTTGGCAAAGATGTAATGTCGTGGCAGAAAATAGTGTCGGCATTATTCATTTTTACAGGTGTCTGGCTGGCCAGTCGGTCGCCTTCAGCTAAAAGCATAGCACCGCGCTAAACCTCCCTTTGCCAGAAACAGCGAACATTCGCTACATTTATACCGATGAAATCAATGACAGGCTTCGGCAAAGCCGTATGTGAATTGCCCCAGAAAAAAGTAACGGTAGAAATCCGTTCACTCAATAGCCGCCAGCTCGATCTGAATATGCGGATGCCCTCGCAGTACCGCGAAAAGGAGGCCGAAGTACGTTCCGAGCTCTCGCGCACGGCTGAGCGCGGTAAAATTGATTTCTCTGTATATAGCGAAACATCGGCCGAAGGCGGCAGCTCACTCATTAACACCACACTTTTTCAGGCATATTACAATGAAATGACGCGCGTGGCTGCGTTGGTAGGGCAGCCCAACCATACCGACATTCTGCAGATTGTAATGCGCATGCCGGATGTAATGAAGCAGGAACGGCAGGAGTTTGATGAAACGGAATGGACACAGGTTTCGGCAACCATTAAACAGGCAGTGGAAGCCTTTAACAACTTCCGCGAAACCGAAGGCAAAGTACTGGCAGCCGAATTTGAACAACGCATCGGCCTTATACTTGCCAAGCTGGCCGAAATTCATAACCTCGATCCGCAGCGTATTGCAGCCGTGCGCGAACGCCTGCAAAAAGCACTGCACGAAAATGTGAGCGTAGATAAAATAGATCAGAACCGCTTTGAGCAGGAGCTGATTTATTATTTGGAGAAATTTGATATCACCGAAGAAAAACTCCGCCTGCAAACGCATTGCGAATATTTTCTGCAAACCATGAATGAAGCATCAAGCGGACGTAAACTGGGTTTTATTACGCAGGAAATTGGCCGCGAAATAAATACGATTGGTTCAAAAGCGAATGATGCGGGGATTCAGAAAATTGTGGTGCAGATGAAAGATGAACTGGAGAAAATTAAAGAACAACTGCTTAACGTGCTGTAAAAAGAATGAGTGAAACCAGCGGAAAAGCCATTATTTTCTCAGCCCCTTCTGGTGCCGGAAAAACCACTATTGTGCATTACCTGCGCGCGCGCTTTCCTCAGCTTGAATTTTCGGTTTCGGCCACCAGCCGCGCCCCGCGTGGTAATGAGCAGCATGGCGTGGATTATTATTTCCTTTCTCAGCCCGATTTTGACAGCCGTGTGGCTGCCGGCGATTTTATTGAGTGGGAGCAGGTGTACCAGCAGCAATGTTACGGAACATTACGCGCCGAGGTGGAACGCATCTGGAAAAAAGGACACTGCGTAATTTTTGACGTGGATGTAAAAGGAGGCATGAATCTGAAAAAGATTTTTGGCGAAAATGCCCTTTCAGTGTTCGTTAAACCACCGTCGATAGAAGCACTCGAACAACGCCTTCGGCACCGTGCCACCGAGCCCGAAGAAAAAATTCAAATGCGTTTAGCCAAAGCCGGGCAGGAACTTCAGTTTGCCTCATCGTTTGATTATGCGCTGCTCAATGCCGATCTTGAAACAGCCAAAGCCGAGGCGGTTGAACTGGTTTCGCGTTTTCTGAACAGCGCGCCGCAACCTTTAGCGTAAACATACGTGTATGAAAGTAGGTTTGTTTTTCGGTTCGTTCAACCCCATTCATGTGGGGCATCTTGTACTGGCCAATTACATGCTTTCGTTTACCGATCTCGACAAACTCTGGTTTGTGGTTTCGCCACATAATCCGCTCAAGGAAAAGAAAACACTGCTGGCCGATCATCACCGCCTCGAAATGGTGAACCGCGCCATTGGCGATCATCCCCGCCTGCGGGCAAGTGATATTGAATTTAAGTTGCCTCAGCCTTCGTTTACCGTAAATACATTGGCATGGCTTAGTGAAAAATATCCCGATTATAAATTCGCCCTTATCATGGGATCTGATAATCTTAACTCGCTCCCAAAATGGAAAAACTACGAAATTATTCTGGAGCATTATCAGATATATGTGTATCCGCGTCCGGGTTATGACGGCGGCGATTTGCGCAACCATCCATCGGTAGTGTTTACGCAGGCCCCGGTAATGGAAATTTCATCCACCTTTATTCGCGAAGCCATTAAAAATAAAAAAGACGTACAGTACTTTTTGCCACCTGCGGCGTGGCAGTATCTCGATGAAATGAATTTTTACCGCCGCTGACATGAAAATGTTTCGCTGATCATTTTGTATTAATAACCCAGATTATTTTTTTTCATAATTGTTGGGATTAATAAAATTTCTGCTTACTTCGCATTTCCCCTGCTGTTTATCAATGTATATCCACTGTGAAAAACGAGTCGATCAAAGAACTCAGGGTTTGTCGTATTTACCTCAGAGGTGATATCCTCATTACCGAAATAAATGATGGTGCTGAGGTAGAGGCCGATGATATCAATGAAATACATCAGGCAGCCTTACAACTTGCCGGTGGTTCGGTAACCGGTATGCTCATTCTGGCTGAAATGCCTTTTCTGCTTTCCGCGTCGGCGCGTAATGCTGCTGCGCAGTTGTGTTCGCTCAAAGGTGTAAAGGGTGCTGCAATTTGTACTGATATAACTTCTGTACGTATGATGGTAAGCTTCTTTAACCGAATAAATCGTCCGGTTATTCCGGTACGTATTTTTGCCGAAAAGCAGGCTGCCGAAGACTGGTTGCAACAGCTTGCGATGAACTAAACGTATCAAAACTAAAACGCGCCACAGTGAAACCTGTGGCGCGTTTTACAAATTATGGAACCGGATTAATTGGCATCCAGGTTAAGCAGTAAGCCTTCTTCGGCAATGGCGGTTTGCTCTTGTGCAGCAGGTTGCTCGGTGGCAGTGGCGGTGCCGTTGGTGGCTTTTTTGGCGGCTGTGCGCGGTGCGGCAGGTGCGGGTGCTGCTGCGGTGGTAAGGCCGTTGAGTTCAAAACGGTTTTCGCGGAGGAACATGCCCAGCAGTACACCGCGTTTTACATCGGCTACTTCAAACTCAATTTCAAACTCGTCTTTTCCGGCGGCACGGCGTACAGAAAAAGTAAAATCATTGTCGAGGCAATAGTCAAACACGGTTTGTGTGCTCTTGCGCTTTACGGTAATGGTAGGATTTTCGCTGGCGGTAAACATGGCTGAGTACTTGTTGATTTTCACCTTAAAATTACTGCGAAACGGGTCGTGCACGAAATCAAGTTGTGAACAAGTTACACACGGCATCAGCCACGAAAAAGGCCGGAAAGACTATACTTCCCGGCCATCTGATGGTCAGTGTGTTAGTGTGGTGTCTGGCTTATTTTGCCACGGCAGCACTTACGAGTGAGCGGAAAAGTGCAATTCCGTCGGTGTTGCTCAGATTCTCGTCGGCAGCGCGTTCGGGGTGCGGCATCATACCAAATACATTTTTGCCTGCGTTGCATACGCCTGCGATGTTTTCGAGCGCGCCGTTTGGATTGGCTTCGTTGGTAATTTCGCCGTTTTCGTTGCAGTATCGGAACAGGATCTGTCCGTTTTCATTCATTGTCTTGAGGCTTTCGGCATCTATGAAATAGCGGCCCTCGCCGTGGGCAATAGGTATTTTAAGGGCCTTATCCTGCGGTACGGCCTGTGTTAGCAATGTATCGGCTGTTTGCGCCTTGATGTACACGTTTTTGCAGATGAATTTGCGTTCGTTGTTGTGCAGCAAAGCGCCAGGCAGCAGGCCCGATTCGCAAAGAATCTGGAAACCGTTGCACACGCCAAACACCAGACCGCCCTTACCTGCAAAAGCAATTACTTCGGTCATAATGGGCGAAAAACGGGCAATTGCACCCGAACGGAGATAATCGCCGTACGAAAATCCTCCGGGCAGTACCACGGCATCGCAGCCCTGCAGGTCGCTGTCTTTGTGCCAGAGTTCAACCACTTCCTGTTTCATGATGTTGCGCAGTACATAAATCATGTCCTGGTCGCAGTTTGAACCCGGGAAAATAACAACGCCGAATTTCATAGGCCGAGTAGTATGAGTTGAGTTTGAAATCAGCCGCAAAGATACACAATGTGCCTATTTAAAGCCACGGTTTGTAGCCGATAATCACAGCCAGAATCAAAATTCCGAAAAGCAGTTCGGCCATCCACAGCCGGCGGGCCAGCAGGAAGTAGTTGGCCGTTACAAACGCCAGCGGAGGCAGCACGGGCAACAGTGTGGCGGCGCTGAAATTTTGGGCTGGCAGCAGTGAAAGCAAACCGGTAAACAGAAACCAGTTCATCAGCGAAATGCCTTTGCGCGTTTTCATGGTAGCCGCACCTGAACCCGAGATGAAACGCCCCATAGCAGTGAGCAGCAGCAACGCCATAATGCCCGTAAGCGGATAAACCTCGGGCGGGAGTTTAAGAAAGAAATCGCGCTGCAACACCGGCTGAAGTACAAGGTCGTTATAAAACAAGGCCAGACTGTCGTGCCAGTAATACCAGGCGCTTACATAAATCCACGGCAGCAAAAAGCCGAAGAGCAGAATGAGCCACTCGCGCCAGACGAAGGGCCTGAGCAGCACCAATGCGGCCATGGCAAACAAGATAAAGGTGAGCGAAGGCAGGTAAATGAGTGCCGCCAATGAAATAAGCACACCACTGTTAAACACCTGCGAAAAGGCAGTATCCATACGGTAAGTACCCGCCAGAATATGCAGCGCAAGCAACAACGGCAGCAACGCCAGCAACGGCGCCGAAAGCTGAAGCAAATCGGCCGTAGAGGAACCGAGCACCACGGTAAGCAATGCCGGCAGCCACGATTTTTTGGTAAGAAGCTGATGCTGCTGCACAATGTAGTTGAGCAGAAACGCCTCTCCCAGCAGCAGCAGCAACGCCGCAAGCCGGGCAAGCATCGGGAAGCCAGCCACAAAATCCTTTGCAAACGCAAAAAGCGGCATCTGCACACCGCGCACCTCTGCCGCAGGCAAAAACATAGCCGGCGCCCAGAGCAATACGCCCACGGCCACAATTAACACGATTGCAGGCGGCGTATTTTGCCGCGCCAGACGAATAAACAAACTATGCCGGTTTTATAACAAAGGTAAGTGCTCACTCCCAATATCGGGGAATGAAATTGTAAAATGAATGCACGCCGTGCATGTACGCCCACACCCAAAATCAACAGAAACAGGGTGCTGCATATCCGCAAAACCACTGAAAGCAGGTATTTGTGCACGGATAATTTTGTGGCTGCCTTTTCACACCCGCACCGCATGAACAATCACGAAACTCAACCACGCCCTGCATCGGACAACGATTACAGCGCAGTAAGCAACACGTTTAACCCTTCTGTGCAGGTTAATCCCACCATTCATGTATCTGCCGGAAATACGCGTAAACAAAGCCGTCCGCTCAGAGGTGTGTTGCTCACTCTTATGTTGCTGCTGGCACTGGCTGTGGGCGGAATAATTATTAAAAACACCTTATTCAGCAATCAAAACCCCGCACAGGAAGATTATCATCAACCCAAAAACAAAGCATTACGAATTAACTAATTGTATCCGATGAAACACACATGCAAATCAATCGCGTCGATCATTGCAATTACGCTGCTTTTTTCACTTTTCAGTCGTTGCACCAATAGTGATGAGGCTAATCTTGTTAAGAGTTATGTGTATGAAGAAACAGTTTATGCGTGGGATTTTAATTCAAATACCGATGAGTGGTATCATTCGGTTGCCGTGGATGGATTAACTACCAATAATATAGACCAGGCAGCAGTACTGGTGTACTTTAAAGTAGCTACGGCCTGGCGTGCGCTGCCCTACACCGAGGTGGCTTCTACCAATTATTTTATGAATTATTACTCTTTTGCGGGCAGAGTTGAAGTTATCTGGGAATATAATGGAGTTTTTGGGTCGGGTGATAGTCCGAATGTGTATTACGGTACAAATGTGAAACTTAAAATAGTAGTACTTTCAAATAGCCAGCGCCGCGCCAATCCCGACCTCGACTGGAGTGATTATGAGGCTGTAAAACAACGTTTTAATTTGCAGGAGAAGCCCGCGCAACTGCTTCACTAATCAGGATCAGTTATTTGTCGCAAAATTCATGGCTGTTTTTCCAAACTCTTTCTTACTTTTGCCCAGCTAACAAAAACAAGTCATGAAAAACGAAGGCTTTTGGTACAGCGTAGGTGATTTCTTTTACACCTGCTTCGAAGGATTGGAATGGGTAAATGAAACCCTTTCACCGCAATGGATTCTTATTCTTGTAGGTGCCGGTTTCTTCAGCTACTGGATTTACCTTCAGGGCAAATACAATAAAGAAGCTGCCAAAAACGGAACACTCAAGTAATCTGTTTTTGATCTCATAAAAAACGGCTGTTTGCTTATGCATACAGCCGTTTTGTTTTTTTGTGTTTTTACGTTTTATCGCCCTGCCTTGTGGCGGTCCATGTAGCGGAGCAGGTCCTGGCCAATATCGCGGCGGTAGTAATGTCCTTCAAATGAAACTGCGCGGGCAGCGGCGTAGGAATGCTGGAGGGCTTCTTCAATGGAGTGGCCGAAAGCAGTAAACGCCAGTACACGGCCGCCGTTGGTTACGGTTTGCCCGTCTTTTTCGTTGGTGCCGGCGTGAAAGGCGATGGCATTTTCCACTTTGTCAAGTCCCGAAATTGGTTTGCCTTTGGCATAATCGCCGGGATAGCCGCCCGATACCATCATTACCGTAGTGGCCGTGCGCGGGTCGATGGTAAATTCGGCTTTGGCGAGCTGTTGTTTGCCAACGGCTTCAAACACGGCCAGCAAATCACTTTGAATGCGCGGAATAACCACTTCGGTTTCGGGATCGCCCATGCGGCAGTTGTATTCAATCACTTTCGGGTCGCCGTTGTCATTCATAAGGCCGATGAAAATGAATCCGGCATAGTCAATGCCTTCGCTGCGCAGCCCGGCAATGGTGGGTTTTACAATGCGGTTTTCCACTTTCTCAATAAAAGCCGCATCGGCAAACGGCACCGGCGACACAGCACCCATACCTCCGGTGTTGAGGCCTTCGTCGTTTTCGCCAATGCGCTTATAGTCTTTGGCGGCGGGCAGCATTTTGTACGAAATGCCATCGGTAAGCACAAACACCGAAAGCTCAATGCCCTGCAGAAATTCTTCAATTACTACTTTGCTGCTCGCATCGCCAAACTTGGCTTCGGCCAGCATGGCAGTGAGTTCGGCGCGGGCTTCGTTGAGTGTGTGCGGAATTACCACGCCCTTGCCCGCTGCCAGGCCGTCGGCCTTGAGCACATACGGCGGGCGCAGCGTTTCGAGAAAGGCAAGCCCCTCGGCAAGTGTTTCTTTGGTAAATGTCTGGTAGGCGGCGGTGGGAATGCCGTGGCGGATCATGAACTGCTTGGAGAAATCCTTGCTGCCCTCAAGCTGCGCACCGGTTTTGCCCGGACCTATTACCGGAATGCCGCGCAGCTGCTCATCGGCCAGAAAAAAATCGCGTATGCCGCGCACCAGCGGATCTTCAGGGCCAACTACCACCAGCGCAATCTGGTTGCCAAGCACAAAACCGCGAATGGCTTCAAAATCGGTTGCAGACATAGCCACATTGGTGCCGCAAAGTGCCGTGCCGGCATTGCCGGGCGCAATAAAAAGTTTGCCAAGAAGCGGGCTCTGCGCCATTTTCCAGGCAAACGCATGTTCGCGCCCGCCCGATCCGAGAAGTAGTACGTTCATAGTGCCAGAAATCTGGTACAAAGAAAGCGACTATTACGCTGAATCGCTGATCAGGACATGCTTTTTATTGCTTGATATTACCCACATCCAAAAACAGTAAAAATTAATTTAAAGTATATATCCACCTGTTTTGCATAGTATTTTAGCATAATTAATCAATAAAATAAATAAAATATGAAGGTTGATTGTCAGTGTTTTAGGGTTAATCGGGGCAAAAACTGCTACGGGGCTATTGACGTGCAGGTAGAAATGATTAAATTTGTGTCAACAATACCTGCCACGCTTCCCATCAGAACAGCGCACCCGGGCGGGTTTTTTTATTTTACGGAGGTGTGCCATGCAGTTTGCTAAACCTCCGCTTACTATTCCCGATCAGCTTGCGCTTCTTCAGTCGCGCGGACTGCATGTTCCCGATCCTGCCAAGGCCATAAAGTATCTGTCAAATATAAGCTATTACAGGCTTAGTGCTTATTCGCACTATTTTCAGGATCCTGCATCAACTACACATGAGTTTCAACCAGGAGTTTCGTTTGATGATATTCTGAATCTGTATCTGTTTGACCGCAAATTAAAACTTATCATTTTTGATGCGATAGAGCGCACTGAGGTTTCGTTCAGAACGCAGTTGGTCAATCAGATGAGTATAAATTACCACGCACACTGGTTTCAGGATCATTCACTTTTTTCCAATAGCATTCATCACACCAAAAATCTTTACAAACTCGATAGTGAAATTGAACGCACGGGAGAAAGCTTTATTAAACATTACAGGAATAAGTACACAATCCCTGCGCGTCCGCCAGCCTGGATGAGTTTTGAAGTGGCATCGATGGGTTTATTGTCGAAGTTTTACCGCGATTTAAAAATGTGTCAGGCCAAAAAAGACATTGTGGCTTATTACGGATTATCACACCCGAAAATACTCGAAAGTTGGTTGTTGAATATGGGTTATGTGAGAAACGTGTGTGCTCATCACGGGCGTTTGTGGAACAAAACGTTGATAATTACACCCACCTTGCCACGCCACACAAAATACCTTTGGCTGCACAATACCAATTTCCCATCGAGTAAACTATATGCTTCTCTTTGTTGCCTTCTTTACATGCGTAAAGTAGTAAATCCCGGCACGGCATTTTCAAAGCGTATTATGCAACTCTTTGCCAATAATCCAGCAGTGGATAGTTCAAAAATGGGCTTCCCGGCAAACTGGGAATCAGAGCCGCTTTGGAATACATGATTTCTAAAACTTATACGCTTTCTGCTCCTGAGTTTTCACATCTCCGCGCTCCTCAAACACCATCGAAGCAGAATTGATGCAGTAACGCAAATATGTGGGCGGCGGCCCATCTTCAAACACATGACCAAGGTGGCCGCCGCAGTTTTTGCACGTTACTTCAATGCGGCTCATGCCGTGCGAATAATCTTTGTGGTAGTTAATCACTTCTTCGTTCCACGGCAGTGAAAAACTGGGCCAGCCGCAACCCGAGTCGAATTTCTGGTCGGATGCAAAAAGATCGGTACCGCAACCTGCGCAGCGGTAAATGCCGGTGGCGTGATGATTCCAGAATTCGCCGGTAAATGCGCGTTCGGTGCCTTTTTCGCGCAGCACGTAGTATTGAAAGGGCGAAAGCTGCTTGCGCCACTCCTCGTCGGGTTTATGCAGGTTGCTCATTTAAAAACGATAATAACGTTGGGTTTGTGTGCGCACATTTTTCTGCGGCACAAAGGTAAGCGCGGCGGAGTTGATACAGTAGCGCAGGTTTGAAGGCGCCGGGCCATCGTCAAACACATGCCCCAGATGCCCGTCGCACACGGCGCAGTTTACTTCCACACGTTTCATCCCGTATGAGTTATCGGCGTGGTAAGCAATACAGGTTGAGTCGAACGGCACCGTGTAGCTTGGCCAGCCGGTGCCGGAGTCAAATTTTTTGTCGGAGCCAAACAGCGGCGTTTTGCAGCCTGCGCACTGGTAAACACCTTCATCATGCGTGTTCCAGTATTGGCCGGTAAATGCGCGTTCGGTGCCTTTTTCACGCAGTACGTAATACTGCATGGTGGAAAGTTGTTGTTTCCATTCTTCGTTTGTCTTTACCACTTTTTTTCGGGCAGTGGTGTCTTGCGAAGTGGTGTTGGAGGCATTGGCGTTTTCGCCGGCAGGCACGGCGCTGCAGCTGATGAGCAGCAGAAAGAGCAGTGTAATGGAGAAGAAGCGTTTCATAATTCCTGTTTGCTGCATATACGCGGCGGGCGTATGAACAGATTTTGCAAGCGGCGGGGCTTTGCTTTATTTAACAAGAATAATGCAAAATGGTTTTGGAAACGGACAGTTACTCTACTTCTGTGCCGGTCTGCTGCTGTTCGCCGGGCGAAAGTTGCACTTTGTATTTGCCCACATTGAGCGAATTGCCCTCAGTGCGGCTTTTGTTGAGGCCGAGATTGAGGCCCAGCGCACGAGTCATGCGGTTAAATGCACTGCCAGCCACATCCCGGCCGGTAACCTTGGCCTGTGTGCCGGAAGTATAAGCTGAAGCAGTGTACTCGGTTGGTGTTCCGGGTTCGCGGTCTAATGTGTTTTTGGTATTCTGAAGGATAAGCTGCGGCAGCGAAATTCCGCTTCCTGATGTGGGTGGGGTGTAAGCCACACCGGGTTCATCCACTGAAATTGGCAAAATGGCCACCGCTTCCGGAGCGAGTACGGCAAGCTGTCCGTTAAGTTTAGGTTCGGTGCGGTTTTGCGGCAGGGCTTTGGCAAAACGCGGACGGAAAGCGGCACGTTGCGTGGTGTTGTTGGCGGTGTAGGCCGGCTGAGCAGGCTGCACATTATTCTGCTGCGGCGTGCTGTATTGCGGAGCAGTGTGCTGTTCAGCTACGTTGCTGGTATTGTCGGGCTGCCGGGGAGTAAACTCCTGCGCCGGTTTGCGTAGCTGCAGTTTGGCTACGTTGCCGGCAGTTTGGCCTTCAAAGGTGCCGTTCTGGTTGCGGTTCCACCAGAATGTAACCACAAACAGGAGCACGGCTGCCGCAGCGGCATAACGCACGTTTGCATTGAGCCACCACACCACTGCACCGCCGGTTTTGCGTTTCAGGCCGGCTTTGTCGCCATATACTACAGTTGTGTCTGCAGTGAGTATGGTTTGGCGCCAGGCTTCCATATCGGCGGCTGCTTGTGGGTTGGCAGCCATGTAGGCATGCAACTCGGCGCTTTGGGAGGCACTTAGTTCACCGTCAATTTCGGCCACCGCGTATTCATCAAAGTTTTCGGCTGTGAGGGTGGCGGCTGTCTGATACAAGGCAGCCTTGTGTTCAAACACAATTGTAGTATCGGGCGAGAGTACGGTTTGCTTCCAGGCATCAAGCTCGGCAGCCATTTCAGGGTGTTGTGCCACAAAGCGGTTGAAGCCTTCCAGTTCGGTGCTGTTCAGCGCATTATCAATGGCGGCCACAGCATACTCGGCAAAGTTGCCGGTGTTTATTTCAACTAACGCTTTCTTGAGTCCGGCTTTGGCGTCAAACACTGCATCCGTATCAGGCTGCAGGCGTGTGCTGGAAAATAGTTCGTATTCTGCAGCCGCATCAGAATTGCCTGCCAGATAGGCGTTGAAAGCGGCAAGTTCTGTGTGGCTCAGTTCGCCGTCCATGGCGCTTACGGCATATTCGGCAAAATTTGCGGAGGTAATTTCTACCGGCTGTTTGCGCAGGCTGTCTTTGTGTGCAAATACAATCTCGCTATCAGGCCGTAGCACGGTTTGGCCAAATAACTCAAAATCAGCTTTAAAGGCCGGGTTTGCGGCAAGGAAAGTTTCAAATGCGGCTGTTTCGGCAGTGCTCAGCGTGCCCTCAAGTGCAGCCACCGCCCATTGGTCGAACTCGGTGGCATTGACTACCGGCTTTTTGAGCAATTGCTTGTTCTCAAGCTTCTCACTGTAATCGGGCGCAAGTATGGTTTTGCGGAAAAGCTCAAGCTCATTGCGTTTATCAGGATGTGCATCCAGAAAACGTTCGAGTTTTATCTGGCCTTTTGTATCAAGTACATTATCAATTGCAGCGGCAAAAAACTCCTCGTAGTTAACTTCGTTAATATTCTCAGGCAGTTCAATTTGCCGGCGCAGCAGCTCCTTGTGTTCAAATACCGGCAAATCGGTTTCAGAAGTATCAAACGCCGGGCCTTCGTAGCTTTCAAAAAGTTCTTTTAAATCAGGGTGGGTATCCAGAAAGGCAAACAGCTCCGCCACCTGACCGGTACTCAGTTGCCCCTCGTAAAAATCGAGGAACCACGCTTCACAGTTATGACGGTTAATATTCATTGTACCTGAGAGATGATGAATTACATTACTTTCTCTATGCTTCCGATATAATTTTTCAAAAATGTGCGGGCTCTGAAGATGTACACCTTTACCTGCGATTCATTCAGCCCCGTTATCTCGCCGATTTCTTCATACGAGTAGCCTTCGTAATCGCGAAGCAACACTACCGAACGCTGTATCTCGGGCAATTTATTTAACGCCTCCTGCAAAATTTCTTTCAGGTCGCTGTATTGCTTGTTATGCGATACCGCAATCATGGGTACTTCATCCATACTGCCCTGCCGCTGATCTTTACGCAGGTAATCAATCATGGTGCGGTACGCCGTGGTAAACATGTACGACTTGGCATTTTTGGCTTCGGTTTCCGAAACTTTCAGCCAGAGTTTTTCATACGTATCCTGCACAATGTCTTTTGCCTTGTCTTTATCCTTTACATTCTTTAGAATGAATCGGTAAAGATTATCGGCATACAGATCTACGCAGCGGTTGTATTCTTCAGCGGTCATGGCCGTTTGTTTTGCTTCCGGTTGTATGACGGGTATTGTTGCCCGCTTGTTACAGGCTAAGGTAAATTATTTTTCCGGGGCTTCCCTTTTCAGTGCCTGCGGGCTGTGTAAATTTATTCTTATTTGTTTTCGGGACTGATTTCCACTGGCCGGATGGTCGTTAAACGGGCACTATTTACCCTCCGACGACACATCTTTGCCGACAAGTGTGAACGAATCAATAAGTGCGTACAAATATTTACGAAAACGATTTTCTGGTTATTAACAGATCTCTAAAAATGTATATGAACTGATTAATCATATAAAAGCTATATAGTGCTGATGATCATTTATATATACATAATGCAATAAAAAAATAATTTAATTTTTTATTGTGATAAATAATGTATATACATATATTGGGTTTTTGTCAAATGTAGATGCTTTTTAACCGGATAAAAATTGTTTTAGGAATATCTATTCAGTGTATGAATTAATGGTTTCATCATACATTTTTTCGCCTTCATCGGTATTTGTTTTGGAAGGTATATTAAGTTGTATTGTTTTGTTGAAACATTAAACGCGGTTACTGTTTCGCAGTAATTGTGTAATGTAATGGTTAGGTGGAGTTAACAAAGGCTGGCGTGCGCGCCAAAAGCAGGGGAAGGCGCCGCGCACTTAGCGGGTAATTCTGGAAACAGGGTTACCCGTTTTTTAATTGCAGAAAAAAGAGGTTGTGATGTTCGTGTTGTGTGTAACGGATTCGAAAAGACAGATCAGCCGGTTATGGAGCGGAGCGCACTGGCGAAATCGAGTTGCGTGGTGCGTGTCTTATCGGCGGCATACCAGGTGTGCACCTTCTCGATGAATTGTTCTTTTTGAAGGCCTTGCTCTTTCCACTGTGCAATGAGTTGCTGCAAGGCTGCCGGGCGCGGTCCCCAATGGCCGAGTACTTCGAGCGTGCCGGCATCAATAACAACCACAATGGGTATGGCGCGTCCGCCGTTGGTAAGGAAATGATCCATTACGGCGGTGTGCTCATCGCGCAGAATTACTTTTACTGAGGCTTCCTTTATTTCGTTGGCCATGGCCTTTACCACGCCCAGCGTTTGTGCCGCATCGCCGCACCAGCCTTCGGTAATGAACAAGAGGCTGAGTTTGCGGGTAATTGAGCCAAGCTCCGCTTTCAGTTCGGGCAATACACTTACCGTTTTGCCAATACGCTTCATACGCTGCAGGTTCAGCCTGGCGTAATTAATCATGTATTCCGACTGGTCAGGGCCTGTGGTTTTGTTTTCGCTCATTAAGCGTTCGAGAAGACTGTTGTAGTCTTCCCAGCTCATGGCCGATTCGAGAAGTGCGGTATTTATTTCGGCAAAGCGGGCAGGTGTGTGCATAAGGTTGAAATCGGGAAACAAAAAATCAGTTCATCACCTACGAAAAACCTGGGTTACCGGATGGGAGGTTTCTCAATTTCGCACTCTACAATAAATGCTTCGGGATATTCAGCTTTGATTTTTTTCAGAAAGCGGTATGCCTCCAGCTGGGTGCGGAAATCGCCTACGCGTACTTTAAAGTTGGGGGCATCATACGTAATATAGGCATGTGCCTCGGAGGCATATTTGCCCAGAAATTTCGATTTGATGGATTTGGCCCTGTCGTTATCCGCTCCGTAATGTATTTGCACACGCCAGCCTTTCATTTTTGCGTTTGCGTTGGTTTCAATGTGCTTACCCACAGCTGTTTTCAGACGAGGATCGGCATTTACGTCGCGTTGTAAACTATCGGTTGACGGGGTTTGTGCCCTTAAGCCAAGGGTAACAAACAACAGAACGAGCAGGAGGGAATAACGAATCATGCAAGAACAAAATTAGGAAACCCCTGCAAATGGCAGGTTAGTTTTTTCGACAAGTGCAAGGTTTGTGCCGTTCTTCCGGGATAAAAAAATGACCAATTTCCTGTAAATGAGAGGCTGGTGTTTTCATCCGGTTTTAACACTTATTTAGAATCGTTATAAATTAACCGGATGTAATTTTTTTTCCATTTGCAACGGATCGCCGAAGTGTGTTTCCCTTAAATTTGCCACGCCTTAAAGTGTAGGGCAATCCGGATATAAATGCCAACTGTCAACTATTCCTATATGAACAGCTCCCGGCAACATGCACGCCGCAACGGCATCGCGCTTGCTTTTTCGCTGATTCTCTCCCTCTTCTTCAGTGCGTCAGTTCACGCACAGGATGGAAAAGCGCTTTTCAAAGCTAACTGCTCTTCGTGTCACTATGCTTCCGAGAAAAAAGGAACGGGTCCAGGCCTCAAAGGCGTGCTCGACCGTATTCCCGGTGGTGACTGGAAGTACAAGTGGGTGAAAAATTCAGCCGCCATGGCCGCATCAGGCGATGCGTATGCCGTGAAAATCAAGGCAGAATACAACAACGGGGTAATGACCGCCTTCCCCAATCTCAAAAATGAAGAGATTGATGCCATTCTGGCTTATGCCCACGAAGGTGAGAAAACACCAACACCGGTATTAGCTACCGACCCCAATGCCGGTGCCAAAACCGATGAAAAAGCGTCAGGCAACACCAGCTTCATGGTAATCATTGTGCTGGTTCTGCTCATTGCGCTCATCGCCATTCTGCGTTATACCAAAATTAACCTGCGTAATGCGGTTAATGAAAAAGAAGGTCAGCCTGCCGAGGAAGCAATGCCTTTCCTTGATGCTGTTCGCCACTGGACGACCAACAACAAGCGTAAAGTTGCGCTTATGGGTTTGTTCATCTTTGGTGTGCTTATCGTAAAAGGCTGGTACGGACTGCAGGGTGTAGGTATTTATGCCAAAGAGGTGAAGAAAGACAAGTGGGTGGGTTACAAACCTTCACAGCCGATCAACTTCTCGCATAAAATCCACGCCGGTCAGAACGGTATTGATTGCAAATACTGCCACAGCACCGTAGAGAAGTCGAAAAACGCCAGCATTCCCTCTGTAAACATCTGTATGAACTGCCATAAGGCAATTAGCGAAACTGCTAATCCCGGTTCAAAAGAGGAAATTGCCAAGATTTACGCCGCTGCGGGTTATGATCCCGACAAGCAAACCTACAGCCTGCCCCAGCAGCCGGTGAAATGGAACAAAGTGCACGTACTGCCCGACCACGTATTCTTCAGTCACCAGCAGCACGTGAAAGTGGGTAAAGTAGAATGCGAAACCTGCCACGGCAACCTCAAGGAAATGACCGTAGCCGAGCAGCAGCGCCCGCTTACCATGGGATGGTGTATTGATTGCCACCGCAAGACCAACGTGTCTATGGAAGGCAATGGTTACTACACCCAGCTCCACGAGAAAATGAAAGAGAAGTATAAAGGACAAACCAGCTTCACGGTTGCCCAGATGGGTGGCATTGAGTGCTCACGTTGTCACTACTAATCTTCAAATAAACAAAGCAAGCGTTTCCTAACGATATAATCAGATCGCGTACCCAACATGGCGAACGAGAAAACATACTGGAAAGGTCTTTCACAGCTGAGCGGTGACAATGCGGTTACCGAAAAGCACCAGCACGAATTTGCCGAGTACATTCCGGTTGAGCAGTTCATGGGCGATAAAGCCACACTCGAACAATCATCAACCAGCCGCCGCGACTTCCTCAAGTTCCTCGGATTCAGCACGGTAGCAGCTACTCTGGCAGCCTGCGAAGCGCCGGTAACCAAAGCGGTGCCTTACGTTAACCGTCCTGAGGAAATTACTCCCGGTGTGGCTAACTGGTATGCTACAGCTTTCTTCGACGGACATGATTATGCCGAAGTGCTGGTGAAAACCCGCGAAGGCCGTCCGATTAAACTTGAAGGAAACGAGCTTTCCAAAGTAACCATGGGCGGTGTAAACGCCCGTGTACATGCTTCCGTTCTTTCGCTGTATGACTCCAACCGCCTCAAAGGTGTTACCACCAAAGGCGGACAGTCAGCCACCTGGGCTGATGCCGATAAAGTAATTGGTACGAAACTGGCTGCTTCTAAAGGCATTGCCATTGTTTCTTCTACCATCATCAGCCCCTCAAGCAAAGCTGTTATTGCCGGATTTGCTGCCAAATACGCCAACACACGCCACGTTACTTACGATGCGGTGTCGTATGCAGGTATGCTCAAGGCAAACAAATCTACATTTGGTACTGCCGTTATTCCGACCTACCGTTTCGACAAGGCCGAAGTAATTGTAAGCCTCGGTGCCGATTTCCTCGCAAACTGGCTTTCACCGCTTGAGCATGCACGCCAGTATGGCATGACACGCAAAGTAGGCAAGGACAAGAAGACCATGTCCAAGCACTACCAGTTTGAAACCATCCTTTCTCTTACCGGTTCCAATGCCGACGAGCGTTTCCCCGTGAAACCCTCTGAAATGGCGCAGGTAGCACTCGACATTCTCAACGGCACCGCTGGCAAAGTAGCTGCCGATGGTGTGAAGAAGGTTGTAGCCGCCCTTGAAGCTGCAAAAGGTAAGGCGCTTGTTGTAGCCGGCTCAAACGATGCCGCGCTTCAGCTGGTGGTAAACGAAATCAACAAGAAAATCGGTGCGTATGGCAATACCATTGACATCAGCACTCCCGATTATACGCATCAGGGCGATGATAACGCACTGAAAACACTGGTTGAAGATCTCAATGCCGGTAAAGTTGACACCGTAATTTTCTGGAACAGCAACCCGGTTTACACCGCACCTGCTGCGCTCGGTTTCGACAAGGCACTGGCTAAGGCTTCACTCAAAATTTCGTTTGCAGGCAGTATGGACGAAACAGCCGCGCTTTGCGACTGGGTTTGCCCTGACCACCACTACCTCGAAGCCTGGAACGATCACAACCCGCGCCGCGGCCACTTCAGCCTGCAGCAGCCGGTTATCAATCCGCTTTTCTCAACCCGCCACGCACAGGAAAGCCTGTTGCTTTGGTCGGGTAACAACACCACATATTACAACTACCTGCAGAATTACTGGCGCAGCAATTTCTTCGGTATGCAAACTGCATTCGGCGATTTTGCCCAGTTCTGGAACAATTCGGTGCACGATGGTGTGGCCCAGCTTCGCCCGCAGCTTGTGGTGACTGAGGAAATTTCTCAGGCTCCTCCGGTGGCCGATACTACTGCCACAAATCCGCTCTCGAAGATGTTAAAGTCGGGAATGAACCTGAACGACTTTATAGCCTTCAGCGGCGGCACCATTTCGCTCGATGAGGCGAAGTCGCAGCTTGCTTCACGCAAGGGCGGTGCCATGGAAGTGGTATTCTATCAGAAAACATCAATCGGTAATGGCAATCAGGCCGGCAACCCCTGGTTGCAGGAAATGCCCGATCCGATTTCGAAAATTACCTGGGACAACTACATCACCATGCACCCGCTGGATGTAAAAGAAGGCAACTTCTTTGGCATGGTAGAAGGCAGCGACAACAACCTGATGGTTCGTTTTGACCAGATGGAAGACGAGCTGAGCGTGGCTCAGGTAGCTGTAAATGGTGTAACCGTAGAACTTCCGGTTTGGGCACAGCCCGGTCAGAAGCGCGGCACCGTAGGTATTGCCCTTGGTTATGGCCGCAAAGGTGCCGGTAAAGCAGCCGAAGGCCGTGGAGCCAACATCTATCCCGCAGTAGCACTGGCTGCTTCGGGCACGATGAACTACGAGGCATACGACGCTAAGATTACCAAGACCGACAAAACACACAAAATTGCGGCTACCCAAACGCACCACACGCTGATGGGCCGCAACGAAGATATTATTCACGAAACCACACTTGCAGCCTACGTAAAAGACGAGCGTGCCGGCAACGAGCCGATTATGCTCGAAACCTACAAAGGCAAAGCCAATGTGGAAGAAGTGAACCTGTGGAATGATTTCGAGCGCCCGAACCACAAATGGGCACTGGCTATCGACCTGAACTCGTGCATTGGCTGCGGTGCCTGCGTGGTAAGCTGTACTGCCGAAAACAACGTTCCGGTTGTAGGTCCCGACGAAATCCGCCGCAGCCGCGAAATGCACTGGCTCCGTATCGACCGCTATTTCAGCAGCGAAACGGTGAAGGAAGTGGAAGAGGAAAAAGGCGAAATGGGCACCAAAGAGCTCTACCGCAACATGGAAAACCCCGCTTTCGACAATCCGAAAGTGGTATTCCAGCCGGTAATGTGCCAGCACTGCAACCACGCTCCGTGCGAAACCGTGTGCCCGGTAATTGCTACCAACCACAGCAGCGAAGGTCTCAACCAGATGACCTACAACCGTTGTGTAGGTACCCGTTACTGCGCAAACAACTGTCCCTACAAAGTGCGCCGCTTCAACTGGTTTAACTACGTGGATTACCACCGTTTCAAAGACTTCAACCCTTCGCAGGACGAAGTTGGCCGTATGGTGCTGAACCCCGATGTAACCGTTCGTGCACGCGGTGTAATGGAAAAATGCTCAATGTGCGTACAGCGCATTCAGGGCGGCAAACTCGAAGCCAAGAAAGCCGGTGTTCGTCCGGCCGACGGAAGCATCAAAACTGCCTGCTCGCAGTCGTGCCCCACACAGGCCATCTGGTTTGGCGACCTCAACGACGAGAACAGCGCCGTGGCCCAGATGGAGAAAGACGGACGCAAGTTCGAACTCCTCGAAGTAGTTGGCACACGCCCGTCTGTATTCTACATGACCAAAGTGTGGAACCGCGACGACGCCAGCGCACACGTATAAACCGAACACCGGAAAGAAGAATAAGAACCAGCATACGCTCAGTTAAACGACACTATGCAACACGAATCACGATACAGGGACCCGCTTATTCTTGGAAACAAGAGCTACAGCGACATCACCGCCGACATTGCCCGACCGATTGAGGGTAAGGCCAACAAACTCTGGTACCTCGTATTTACCATTGCCGTAGCCACCTTCCTCTGGGGATTTGGCTGTCTGGCTTACACCATTGGTACCGGTATCGGTCAGTGGGGCGCTAACCGCACAGTGGGTTGGGCGTGGGATATCACCAACTTCGTTTGGTGGATCGGTATCGGTCACGCCGGTACACTTATCTCAGCTGTACTTCTGCTGTTCCGTCAGAAATGGCGTATGGCCATCAACCGTTCGGCTGAGGCTATGACCATCTTCGCGGTAATGTGCGCGGCGGTGTTCGTAACCATGCACACCGGCCGTCCGTGGCTTGATTACTGGCTGTTTCCGCACGCCAACCAGTTTGGCTCATTGTGGGTAAACTTCAACTCGCCGCTTACCTGGGACGTATTCGCTGTATCAACTTACTTTACCATTTCGCTGGTATTCTGGTACATTGGTCTTATTCCCGACTTTGGAGCCATCCGCGACCGTTTCAAGCTGAAAGGCAACCTGAAAATGGCAAAGATTTATCGTCTGCTGAGCTTTGGCTGGAGCGGCGGTGCCCGTCAGTGGTCGCGTTTCGAAGAAGTATCGCTGGTACTTGCCGGTCTTTCTACCCCGCTCGTATTCTCGGTTCACTCAATCGTATCCATGGACTTTGCCACCTCGGTACTTCCCGGCTGGCACACCACCATCTTCCCGCCTTATTTCGTAGCTGGTGCTATCTTCTCTGGTTTTGCCATGGTGGCCACGCTGCTGCTCATTATGCGCAAAGTGCTCAACCTTGAGCATTACATTACCATCCAGCACATGGAGATGATGAACATCATCATTACCCTTACCGGTTCTATGGTAGGTGTGGCTTATCTTTCAGAGCTTTTCATCTCATGGTACTCAGGTGTGGAATATGAAGGTTATGCCTTTATGAACCGCGCTACCGGTCCGTACTGGTGGAGTTACTGGGGTATGATGACCTGCAACGTAATCAGCCCGCAGCTGTTCTGGTTCCGTAAGATCCGCACCAACCTTACCGCAACCTTCATTCTGTCTATTGTGGTAAACATCGGTATGTGGTTTGAGCGTTTCGTAATTATCGTAACCTCGCTTCACCGCGATTACCAGCCTGCGAACTGGACCATGTATCACCCCACCTGGGTGGAGATGGGCATCTTCATCGGCACCATAGGTTTGTTCTTCTCCATCTTCCTGTTGTTTGCACGTGCCTTCCCGGTAATTGCGCTCAGCGAGTTGAAAATGATCGTAAAATCATCAAGCGAAGAGCATAAGAAGAAACGCGAGGCTGCCGAAATTGCCGCCGAAGCCGCTCACTAAACTGTATTCATACGCCGAACACATAATTATATGGCAGCGAATTATAAAACAATTCAGGGTATCTGGGGCGATGAGGAACTCCTCATGAACGGCGCCAAGCAGATGCGTGATGCACATATCAAGGTGAAAGAAGTTTTTTCACCGTTTCCCATCCACGGTCTGGATCCGGTAATCGGATTGCCCCGCACCCGTCTGGCCATCTGCGCCTTCATTTACGGTATTACCGGCACCTCGCTGGCAATTCTGATGACCTGGTACATGATGGTAAACGACTGGCCGACTGATATCGGTGGCAAGCCCAGCTTCTATTATTACATGAACTGGCCTGCATTTATTCCGGTAACCTTCGAGTTAACAGTATTCTGTGCCGGTCACGGTATGGCCATTACTTATCTGCTGCGCAACTGGACGCTGCCGGGAGTACATGAAAAGAATCCTGATCCTCGCACCACCGACGATAAGTTTATGATGGTGATTGAGGCTAAAGAAGAAAAAGCTGCTGAAATCGTATCCATGATGCGAGCCAGCGGTGCCGAAGAAGTGAACGTGATCTGAACCACTGCGATACGCAACGAGTAATGAAAAAAACAACCAATACCCTGTTCACATTCGGCGCAGTAGCTCTTGCTGCAGCCGCACTGCTGAGCGCCTGCGTAAAGAGCAATCCGGACAGCCCTGGCTTTGAATTCATGCCGGATATGTACCGCTCACCAGCTCCCGAAACAAACGGAATGTACATCAATTCGGTAACTGGCGACAGCCTGTCGAACCGTTTGCCGGCAGCAGGTTCTATTCCGCGTGGTTTCACGCCATTTCCCTACGCGAACACCGCCGAGGGCGACAGCCTTGCCAAGATGTTCTGGACTTACAACAGTCTGGGTGTGGCACGAAATGAAGCTAACCTGAAAGCCGGCGAAGAACTCTATTCACGCTACTGTCAGGTTTGCCACGGCAAAAAAGGCGACGGTAATGGTCCGCTTGTGACCAGCGAAAAATATCCGAACCAGCCGCCGAGCTACATCGCCCGTATGAAGGAAAACAACCTGAGCGAAGGTCATATTTATCACGTAGTGACCTACGGCAAAGGCGTAATGGGTTCGCATGCATCTCAGCTTAGTCCTCAAGAGCGTATGCAGGTGGCACAATATGTTCAGCTGCTGGGCCGCGAAGGCAAGTCGGTAGATGAATACAATAAAGCTGCTGCACCCGCTGCCGATTCAACCAAATCAACTGCTCCTGCTGCTGCAGCTCCGGGCAAAGCCACACCTACGAAGTAATTCACCGCTATTGCATACACTATGAGCCTCGTGAATCAGAATAATCTCATGTATAACTTCTCGGCCAAGAGCCGCCGCAACCTCATCATTCTGATGGGTTTGGGCCTGCTCCTGATTCTGGCCGGATATCTCTGGCATACTTTTGCCGGTGATCATGCCGCTGCACATGACGGAGCTGCCGGACACGAAGACCATCATGCAGGCTGGGGCCAGCGTTTTTGGGCCAACCTTCTTGTAAACGGCTACTTCTTTGGCGGTATCGGCCTTGCTGCTGTATTTTTCTACGCACTTCACTTTGCCGCTCAGGCCGCCTGGAGTCAGGTGTTCCTGCGCATTTTCAGTGCAGTAGGCACTTTCCTCCCCATTGGTATGGGCATTGTGCTGCTTGTTATTGCCTGTGGCGATTTGCATTTGCACCACCTGTACCACTGGATGGACGGCGATCTGTACGACAAGGCCAGCCCCAAGTACGATCCGATCATCGATCATAAAGAACCTTATTTCAACCGCCTGTTCTTCTACGGCCGTCTGCTCATTTTCATGGCCGGCTGGATTTACTACCAGAACTGGAGCCGTAAAAACAGCATGCAGGGCGACCTGCTGCGTGGCAACGACATGATTTCGAACTGGAAGCGCAATATCCGCAATGCGGCAATCTTCCTTGTGTTCTTCGGTTTCACCTCATCAGTTTACAGCTGGGATGCCATCATGTCTATCGACACACACTGGTTCAGCACACTCTTTGGCTGGTACAACTTTGCCGGCTGGTGGATTGGCGCCATCATTGTGTTTAACATGCTGGTTGTTCATCTCAAGTCGCGCGATCAGCTTGAGTTTGTAAACCCCAGCCACGTACATGACCTTGGAAAGTGGATGTTTGCCGTGAGTTTCCTTTGGACTTACCTCTGGTTCTCTCAGTTCATGCTTATCTGGTATTCAAACATCGGCGAAGAAGTGGTTTATTACGCCCAGCGCTGGGAGCAGTACCGCGGTTTGTTCTGGATTACCATGGTGGTAAACTTTGCATTCCCGATGCTTGTCCTCATGTCTCGTGATTCAAAGCGTAACAAATCGTTCCTCCTCTTCACAGGTCTGCTTATTTTCTTCTTCCACTGGACCGACACCTTCCTGCTGGTAATGCCCGGTACAGTTGGTGAACACTGGAATATCGGCGGACTGGAAATAGGAATGTTCCTGTTCTTCCTGAGCTTCTTCATCTTCTGGGTATTCCGTGCACTGTCTCAGGCGCCGCTGCTCCAGAAAGGTCATCCTTTCCTCGAAGAAAGTTTGCATCACCACATTTGATATTGAACACGAAACAGCAGAACCTGATATAAACACGCGCTATGAATATTTTAACATACGCTCTCCTCATTCTCGGTGCCGCTGCCATCTGGCAGTTGGTGCGGGTTGTGGAACTTTCTACTAAACTCAAGGGAGCTGACCCCAACAAGGTAACGGAGAATGACAACCGCCTGAACGGTCGTTTGATGCTTACCTTCATGTTTGCGCTCTTTGCTTTCTGCATCTGGCAGTTTTTTGAGTACAAAGACCGCTTGCTGCCTGAAGCTGCTTCTGAGCACGGTGTGAAGATCGACTGGTTGATGAATTTTAACTTCCTCATCATCGGTATTGTATTTTTCATTACCAATGGCCTGCTGTTTTACATGGCCTACAAATATTATGGCCGCGACGGTGCAAAAGCCACTTTCTATCCCCACAACAACAAACTGGAAATGTTGTGGACCGGTGTACCGGCTGTAGTACTCTTTATTATCATTTTCCTCGGTATCCGTTTGTGGAATGATACCATGGAGCCTGCTCCCACTACCACACGTTTGGTTGAGCTTTATGCACAGCAGTTCAACTGGAAAGCGCGTTATGCAGGTAAAGACAATCAACTTGGTAAGGCCGATTACCGTTTGTCGGGTAAATACGAAACCGGTATCGACAGCTCAGATGTGAAAGGTTACGATGATATCATCGTGAATGACACTCTTTTCCTCGAAGTAAATCAGGAAGTGAATTTCCGTATGCGTTCACGCGATGTAATTCACAGCGCATTCTTCCCCCACTTCCGTGCACAGATGAACTGCGTGCCCGGTATGGAAACCTGGTTCCATTTTAAACCCACCATTACCACCGCCGAAATGCGCAAGAAAACCGGTAATCCCAAGTTTGACTACATGCTGCTCTGCAACAAAATTTGCGGAACGTCGCACTGGAACATGGGTTTGCTGATTGTGGTAGGAACAAAGGCTGAATATGAAAGCTACATGAGCCGTAGAAAGCCCTATTTCGATGGCCGTCCGTTACCCACAGCTTCAGCCGGAAACTAAAAACGTTAAACAAAACAACAATACCGCCCTTTACGGGTTTTCCCAATAAAGCGCAGTTGTAAATTTGAAGGGACAGATCAAATTAAAGCAGATATGGCAAAAGATCTTCATTCACACAGTCACCTCCACGCAGAAACACTTGCGACCGACGTGCATGTGCACCATGATCACCACGACGATCATCACCATGAGGAGTCGTTCGTGCAGAAGTATATCTTCAGCATGGATCACAAGGTAATTGCCCGCCAGTTTTTGATTACCGCCGTTATTATGGCCGTAATTGCAATGGTGATGTCAATTGTATTCCGTCTTCAGCTTGCCTGGCCGGGAGAGTCTTTCAGTTTCATCAATGCCGTAATGGGCGATAAGTGGGGCCCTGATGGCGTACTCACGCCTGATGCTTACATGGCGCTGGTGACCATTCACGGAACCATCATGGTGTTCTTTGTACTCACCGGTGGTCTTTCGGGTACATTCAGTAACCTGCTTATTCCATATCAGATTGGTGCCCGCGATATGGCATCAGGATTCATGAATATGCTGTCGTACTGGTTCTTCTTCCTCTCAAGTGTGGTAATGGTAGTTTCCCTCTTTGTGGAAAACGGTGCCGCTTCAGGTGGTTGGACAGTTTACCCGCCGCTTTCGGCGCTTGAACGAGCCATGCCCGGTTCAGGCTTGGGTATGACATTGTGGCTTGTATCCATGTCGTTGTTTATTGTATCATCGCTGCTTGGCGGTTTGAACTACATCATCACTGTACTCAACTTCCGCACCAAGGGTATGAAAATGACCCGAATGCCGCTTACGGTTTGGGCGTTTCTTGTAACGGCCATTCTTGGTGTACTTTCATTCCCTGTACTTTTCTCTTGCGCGCTTCTGCTCATCTTCGACCGCAGTTTTGGTACAAGCTTTTATCTTTCCGACATCTTCCTGAACGCAGATACCGCACCGCTTGAGCAAACCGGTGGCAGCCCGATTCTCTTCGAGCACCTTTTCTGGTTCCTTGGTCACCCGGAAGTATATATTATCATTCTCCCGGCTCTCGGTCTTACCTCAGAGGTTATTTCGGTAAATGCGCGTAAACCTATTTTCGGTTACCGCGCCATGATTACCTCCATTCTGGCCATTGGTTTCCTCTCGTTCATTGTATGGGGTCACCACATGTTCATTACCGGTATGAATCCGTTCCTCGGTTCGGTGTTTGTGTTTACCACGCTGCTCATTGCCATTCCGTCGGCTGTTAAAGCGTTTAACTACATTACTACACTCTGGAAAGGGAATATCCAGTTTACACCTGCCATGCTTTTTGCCATCGGTCTCGTGTCAACCTTTATTTCGGGTGGTGTTACCGGTATTATCCTTGCCGACTCTGCGCTTGACATTCCTGTGCACGATACATACTTCGTAGTAGCTCACTTCCACATTGTAATGGGTGTGTCGGCCATTCTGGGTATGCTTGCGGGTGTATATCACTGGTTCCCGAAACTGTTCCTGCGCAAGATGAACAAGAACATGGGCTACATTCACTTCTGGATTACATTCGTTAGTGCCTACGGTGTGTTCTTCCCGATGCACTTCCTCGGTTTAGCCGGTGTGCCGCGTCGTTACTATCAGAACACCGCTTTCCCGATGTTTGATAATCTTCAGGATATCAACGTACTGATTACGGCATTCGCCATTCTGGGTGCCATTGGTCAGCTCATCTTCCTGTTCAACTTCTTCTACAGCATGTTCCGTGGCCCGAAAGCCGAGCAGAACCCCTGGGGTTCAAATACGCTCGAATGGACCACGCCCATGGCGCATACACACGGCAACTGGCCCGGTGCATTGCCCGAAGTTCAGCGTTGGCCTTATGATTACAGCAAGCCGGGAGCTGAACATGATTTCATTCCGCAAACAGTTCCTCTCGCAGCTGGCGAAGTGGACGGCGGTGGTCACTAAGCAATCCTGTTACCATTCCAAAATGGCTGTCTGTTTTCAGGCAGCCATTTTTTATGTGCGATTTGCATTCAACTTTGTATCTTCATCAGGCATGAATTTCCGACTCCTTCTGCTTGTAACAGTGGTAATGCTGACGAATGTGCTGCGTGCGCAGATGCTGAGTATGGATACCTTGCGCAACTGCATCAACCGCAAGGTGGCATTTACGGCCATGTTTGATACGCGCAAGTCGTTTATCAATTCGCAGAATGCCCGTATCTGGGGTTTTAAATTCGGCGCTGATTTTGGTAACCGTCTCACCATAGGCGGAGGCTGGAACACACACACGCCCAGCATTTCAAAACCGGTATTTGTAACTGATTCGCTCGGTCAGCCCGATACGGTGCAATCGTTTTTAAAGCTCGATTACATCAGTTACTTTATCCGCTATGTGTTTTACAAGAGCAAGCGCTGGAAGTTCAGTGTAATTCCGTTTCAGTTGGGTTTTGGTAATTCGCGGTATGAGTACTCCTACCAGTCAGGGCCTCAGGTTGTGGGTCAGCGCAGGGTAATAATCTATGAAACTGGTATATCAGGTTCATTTAAAATATTCAGATGGTTTGGCGTGGGAGCCGATCTGGGCTTGCGTGTAATGCTCAGAAACAACAAGGCATTGAGTGAGAATTTCAATTCGCCTATTTATTCGTTTTATACAATTATATACTGGAGTGAGTTGTATAAAATGGCTTTCCCGAACACGAAACTTGCTAAACGTTTATGAATAATGTGGCAATTGTTTTTCCGGGCAGTCAGTTGCTGGCCGAAAAACTCTACAGGCAGCGCTGGTGGTGGATAATGTCTTTTGCCATTACATTGCTGTGGAGCTTTTGTTATTACTACACCAGACAACTAATTGATATACTCCCCTTTCATAATGAAGAACTAAGCTGGGGCTTGGAGCGTTTTTTTCAAGTTGGAGTAGCCGGAGGTTATATTCATCTCAATTTATTTCTGAGCATACTCTTTATCGTGCTTACATCACACTTGTTTAAAGGACTGCAACGTGTTTGTTTTCCCGGGAAAAAACCAGTGCGTTTTTTGATGTTTCAGCCTGGCCGGATGATTGAGCTGCTTGAGGAGATAAACAAATCTGATGCATCGGTATTACAAAAAAAGGAGAAGCATTTCTGGAATACACTTTTTGCATTCATTCAGCCGGTATATCTTTTCATAGGGATATTTCCAATTGTGTCAAAGCTCTATGCAGCAGGTTTAGTTACAGAATGGGTTAGTATTGTTTTTTATTCCATTCAATTTTTTGCCTCAATAAGCTGGATAATTGTATTGTTCAATGTGTTCAGTATTTTCCATCCGCGTTTCACGCACCTCATGCCTGTGCATCAGCCACAGTACCAAGTGTCTGAAGAAGAAAAGGAAATAGTAAAAAAGAAGATCGATCTTCTTCGGAATGTCCGTTTGAAGCCGCTTGTGTATCAGATTCTCGGTCTTCTGGCAATTGTATTCGCGTTAAGTGGCTATATCGACTGGAATTCTTTGCTGACACAGGTACAAATGCTTTCTGAAGTTCATTTGCTGAACAGGGTGAGTCTGTTTGCCGCTCTGGCGCTAAGCGGTTTTTTGTTGTACTACTTAACTGTACTCATCAGGCTCACGCATATTTTTGAAAATACGAAAACATGGTTAAACTGGCTGGTGGTGGTATGCTACCTGATGCCTGTGCTGGCTACCGCCAGTCGTATTTATGCGATTGTAAAATCGTCACTCCGGTGGAATAAGTCAATTAATGAAGGAGAGTTTGGTTACAGCCTCCGGTTATCCGATGGTGTTTCAATCTGGTGGGCTATTGTGTTTGCACTATTCTCGTTATACAATACGGGTTATTTTATTGAGTTTTTTGTAGAGCACGCTCATCCGTTTTATCAGGCATCGTGGCGAAGCGAGGTGTATAATCTTGTATTTCCTTCAGGGCTTATCCTGCTGCATGTGTTTATGCTCTTGCTTGTGGTGTATAACCATGAGCTGGAAGAGAAATGCAAACTAGCTGCGGATGAACTCGAGCAGTCATACTTTCCGCAACTGCACGATGCTGTTGACAAGCACACAATTGAGCCGTCGCACCCGGATGCAAGTGCAGAATAAGCGTTACTTTTGTACAGCATGTCAATGAACCCGAACATAGATCCCGAAAGCGAGCGCCTGACGCCCGCCGAAAAGGAAGTGGAGCGCATGCTGCGTCCGCAGGATTTTTCTGATTTTTCGGGGCAGGATGCGGTGGTTGACAACCTGAAAGTATTTGTGGCTGCGGCCAAACAACGCGGCGAAGCACTTGACCACGTGCTTTTGCACGGGCCTCCGGGTTTGGGCAAAACCACACTGGCCAACATTGTGGCGCAGGAGCTTGGCGTGAACATCAAAATTACTTCCGGCCCTGTACTTGATAAGCCGGGCGATCTGGCCGGACTGCTTACAAATCTTGAGCAGTTCGATGTGCTTTTCATCGACGAAATTCACCGGCTTAGTCCTGTGGTGGAAGAGTATCTCTACTCGGCCATGGAAGATTACCGCATTGATATCATGCTCGACAGCGGCCCCAATGCGCGCACGGTGCAGATTAGTCTCAATCCGTTTACACTGGTGGGTGCAACCACACGCTCAGGCCTGCTTACTTCGCCATTGCGCGCGCGCTTTGGCATTACGTCGCGACTGAGCTATTACGACTCCAAATTACTCAAGCGTATTGTGGAGCGTTCGGCCGGCATCTTAAATGTACCCATTGCCGAAGAGGCCGCCTACGAAATTGCCCGGCGCAGCCGTGGTACACCGCGTATTGCCAATGCACTGCTGCGCCGTGTGCGCGATTTTGCGCAGATAAAAGGCAACGGCGAAATTGATCTTGAAATTGCACACTACGGCCTGCAGGCTCTCAATGTAGATAAGAACGGCCTCGACGAAATGGACATCCGCATTCTCAGCGCCATTATCGACAAGTTTAAAGGCGGGCCGGTGGGCATTACCACCATTTCCACCGCAGTAGGCGAGGAGGCCGGCACGATAGAAGAAGTATATGAGCCGTTTCTGATTCAGGAAGGCTACCTCATACGTACACCGCGCGGCCGGCAGGCCACCGAGCAGGCCTACAAGCACCTGGGGCGGCTTTCGCAAATGAACCGCGGCACGTTGTTTGGCGAATAAAAAAAAGGCCGGTATTTGCTTACCGGCCTTTTTCATTATTCGCAATACAATTAGTGCACAACAGCAATGCGCCGGGTGCCGATAATCTTTCCTTCGGAAACAAGTGTACAGATATACACCCCTTCTGGTAAAGTTGCCGTGTTGGCTACATGAATGCCCTGCGGCGCACTAAGTGTGGTGGCAGAAACAAGTTCGCCAAGTGCATTGTACATATTGAATACACCGGCAGCTTGTGTACCGGTATTGTATGCAATTGCGCACGATGCGGACGACGGATTGGGCATGGGAGCCGAAAGTGTGGTGATGGATGAAGTTTCGGCAATACCTACTGCGCCGGTAGTTACATGATAATGTACCGTGAAGTAAAATGAGTCGCTCGGATTGTCAAAGCTGTAAATCGAATACAATACGGTGGTTACACCCGGAACAGAATTCGTTTTATAGTGCAATGCAAGACCTATGCGTGCTGCAGCGCCCACGAAGAACGGACTGCAAACATTATCACCTATCCCTGTACATTCAAAATCAGTGCAGAAGTACACATCAGCACCAGGGTCGGCATGAGCAAGAATGGTGCGGCGAATCTGGAATGAATCTGCAACTGTGTTATTCAGGTTAACACTGAAATCGCGTTCATCGTGATACAGGTAAGGTCCGTTAGTGGCCGGTATCCAATAATGCAACACATCATTTTGAATCAGTTGATAACCGGTTTCGTCAGAAGTAACTGTAGCTGTTTGTGCAAAGCTATATTGACATAGTGCTACGCTGAAGAGTATGATGAGCTTTTTCATGATCACATAGGGGTAAAAATAATAAAGCGATGCCATTATGACATCGCTTTATTATATGATTGAATGGATTAGTGAGTTACGGCCAAACGTTTGGTGGCAAGCTGACGACCGTTGTTGGTGAGTGTGCAGAAGTACACACCGGCGGGCAGCGTGGAAACATCCATACGAATGGTGCCTTCGGCAGAGGTGATTTCAGTTTCGAGAACGGCAGCACCAAGCATGTTGTACACCACAAGTTTAGCGTCAGTAGGTTGTGTGGTGCCCATTTTGAAGTTGATGGCAAACACATCGCTGGCCGGATTGGGCTGCGGGTTGGAAACAGAAGGCTTAACCAGGTTGGTTGTAACGCCGGCGGGGCCATTTACTACATTATACTCAAGGGTGAGCATGAGTGAGTCATTTACGTTGTTGATGTCGTAAATGGTATAGCTCACGCGTGTAACGCCGGTCATACCGCCAGTGTTGTAATCGAGCGAAAGATCAAAAGAGGCATTGCTGTTCATGGGAATGTTATAGGACAGCATTTGGCCGGGACCATAGCAATTCTGATCGGTGCAGAATGTGGTTTGCGCAGAGGCATTAGCCAGCGTAATATTCATTTTACGCACCTTGAAAGTTTTGGTCATGTTTGAAATGTTGCTCACTGTAAAGTGGCGAACATCAAGCCAGGGGCTAGAGCCATTCATGGCCGGAATCCAGTATGTAATGGTTGAACCGTTGGCTACAATACCACCGCTTTCCTGATTTTCTACACGTACACTTTGCGCGGCAGCAGGAACACTGAAGGCAGCAAGGGCGAAGAGAAGTAATGCTTTTTTCATCTTAGTTATATTAGATAGTTATGTTGAGCAGAGTCAAATATACGAAAACTGTTTTTGAATGTTACTTACCTCTTATAAAGAAAATTCGACCAGTTATCAGGTTGAAATTCCGGCCGGGATACAGCTAATTTGTTTTAGTGCTGAAAATCAATTAGTTGTGATATTTACTGCTGTTAATCAGTGAGCTAAAATTGTTAGTTGAAGGATAAATTATTTGTTTCTTTGCAGGAACTGATTAATTTAGCCCCTCGTTGCATAAAAACACATCAACAAATCTCAAAAACATGAACAAGAAAATTACCCTCGTCGCTGCTGTAGCTGTAATGGGTTTTTCATCAGCCTTCGCTCAGGTACAGCGTATGGTGCTTGTTGAAGAATTTACACAAGCTTCCTGCGGTCCCTGCGCTGCGCAGAACCCTGCGTTCAATGCAACCCTTGCACCTAATCTGAGTGTGAAAGTGGCTGCTATTAAGTATCAGACCAACTGGCCTGGTGTGGATCCGATGAACACGCAAACTCAGACATGGGTTGGACCTCGTGTATCTTACTATGCCGTAAATGGTGTTCCCGATGCCATTGTTGATGGTAACGTATATCAGGGCGCACCCAGCGGTGTGACACAATCTGGTATCGACACCCGTTATGCTGTAGGTTCACCTTTCCAGCTCGACCTTACACACACCATGTCGCCTGACTTTGACTCAATCTTCATCACGGCAAATATTACCGCAGCACAGGCATTCACTTCAAACGGTGCTTTGAAACTGCATGTTGCTCTGATTGAGAAAGAAATTATTTTCTCATCGCCTCCCGGATCAAATGGCGAATTGGATTTCTATGGTGTAATGCGTCAGATGTTGCCGAATGCTTCTGGCACCACGCTTAACGGCACCTGGGCTAATGCCGACAACGCTGTATTTACGTTTGCAGTAGCCAAGCCGTCATACATTTATGATGTAAACCAGCTTCAGGTTGTTGCTTTTATTCAGAGCGACGGAAACAAAGAAGTTCAACAGGCTGCAATCACTAACCCGATTGCGCTGCCCAACGATGCACAGCCCACCGCACTTGCAGGTCTTCCCTCAACCGGTCTGGCTTGCTCGGCTGTTACCTTTACTCCTGCCGTAACCGTTAAAAACACCGGTGCGAATACACTTACTTCGCTCGACATCAACGTTAGCGTAGCTTCAGTTGCTCAGCCTGTGTACAACTGGACCGGTTCTATTGCTCCCGGTGCTACTTCAGTAATTACGCTGCCTGCAGTAACCTACAACGGTGCTTCTGGCAACGTGGCTGTAACAGTTTCTACTGCTAACCCGAACGCAACTGTTGACGTGAACACCACAAACGATACGCGCAACGGTTCATTCCTTTACTATGGCGGAACTGCGCAAACATCGCCCTACCAGCAAGGCTTTACAGCTACTGCATTCCCTCCCGGAATCGTTGGTATCATTAACAATGATAATGATACCTACACCTGGGCCCGTTCAACAGCCGGTGGTTTTGCACAAGGTGTGGGCAGTGCCCGTTTGAATTTCTACAACGCTGCTGCCGGTACTGTGGATGATATGGTACTCGGAAACTTTGATATGACCACTGCTTCTGTGGCTTCAATGACCTTCAGCGTAGCTTACCGTCAGTACTCTTCAGAAAACGACCGTCTCCAGGTTATGGTATCTACCGATTGTGGTGCTACCTGGGCTACCGTATTTGATAAGCAGGGAAGCACACTTGCTACTGTTGCTGCCGCTACAACAAGCTTTACCCCCAACAACGCCAGCCAGTGGCGCTCAGAGTCGGTAAGCCTTGCAAACTACGCTAACGCTACCAACCTCATCATTAAGTTTGTTGGTACCTCTGATTATGGTAACAACCTGTATGTTGATGATATCAACATCGGTACCGTAGGTGTAGAAGAAGCTGCCCTCGCTGGCGTAGGTCTTAACATCTTCCCGAACCCGTTTGATGCTTCAACCACCGTTCAGCTCAACCTTGAGCAAACCGAAAACATCACCGTAGAAGTTTACAGCCTCGACGGCAAACTTGTACAGGCTGAGAACAAAGGCGAAATGAACGCTGGTCAGCACAACATTATGCTCGACGGTGCAAACCTGGCTGATGGTATGTACTTTGTAACCATCCGTACCGGTAACAACGGCACAATTACCCGCAAAGTAACTGTTGCTCACTAATTTGATTTTCTCGATCTGAATATCATTAAATGACCGACCGGCAATTCTGGCGCAATCTTTGCAAAAGAATTGCCGGTCACATTTAATCACTCGCTCAACAACTCAACATTCAGCTCATGAAACGAATTACTCTTTTTCTTTTGCTTATTGCCGGCTTTACGGTAGCTACTGCATTTCGTGCTGATGAAAATCCTGTGCAGGCAATTCCCTCGGTTACCATTAAAACCATGGATGGCAAGCCCTTTAATACGGCCGACATCAAGAACGATGGTAAACCCGTAATTATCAGCTTTTGGGCTACCTGGTGTGCGCCCTGTAAAAAAGAACTCAACGAAATTCTTGATGTGTACGAAGAATGGCAGGCCGAAACCGGCGTGAAAATGATTGCCATTTCTATCGACGATCAGCGCAACTCGATGAAAGTTAAACCTCAGGTGGAAAGCATGGGCTGGCCTTGGGATGTTTATCTGGATGAAAACCGCGATTTTGGTCGCGCAATGAATGTAAACAACGTTCCCCACACGTTTGTGCTCAACGGTAAAGGCGAAATTGTATGGCAGGTTGCCTCTTACAACGCAAATGCCGGTGTAAAAATGATTCACGACGCAGTGCTTAAAGCTGCAGGAAAACAATAACGCATCGTTAATAACTCGAAATCTTTTCGTTGGACTTGGCGCAAAAATCCTCATTTACCCAAGTAAACTGCGGTTTTTACTTCTTCGTCTGCCTCAATCTTTCGAGTTTTAAGCGATACTCAACTAGGCGAAATCTTCCAAACGCTCGACCCAAGTGACCAAAAAATATTTTCTTACCCTGGCATGCACTGCCGGGGTTACTTTCTTTCTGAATGCCCAGTTGCCCGGCGGTTTCGGACAAATACACGGTAATTTTCAGATAGACGCTCAATATTATAATCCTGACTCCACCATTGGTGCGCCGGTAGTTCCGGAAAAAGCACTGTCTAATGGCTGGGGTGTACTTACTTATACCAACGGTAAGTTTGGCGCAGGTTTGCGCTACGAAAGCTATCAGAACGTAATGCAGGGCTTTGATCCGCGTTTTAAAGGACAGGGCGTAACCTATCGTTATTTCACTTATGATAACGATAAGCTCGAAATAACTGTGGGCAACAGCTACGACCAGTTTGGCAGCGGATTGATTTACCGCACATACGAAGATCGCGGGCTGGGTTTCGACAACTCGCTTGATGGTGTTCGTGTGCGCTACAATCCGTATCGTGGTGTTTACGTAAAAGGAGCCTGGGGCCGCCAGCGCCAGTTTTTCTCACTTAGTCCGGCCATTGTGCGGGGTTTTGATGGTGAGGTAATTGTAAACGAACTGGCTGACCGTTGTGATTCGGCGCTGGGTAAAACGCGGCTCATTCTTGGCGGCAGTTTTGTAAGCAAGTATCAGCTTGATCAGGATCCGCTTCTGGTGCTGCCTAACAATGTAGGCGCCTGGGCCGCCCGCCTCAACGTAATTCGTCCGAAGATTAATTTCTTTGCCGAGTATGCTTACAAAATCAACGATCCGCACCTTGCCAACAACAATATTTACAAGCCGGGTGAGGCGTTATTCCTGAATTTTACCTATTCCAACAAGGGGCTTGGTCTTTCGCTGGGCGCTAAACATATTGATAACATGAGCTTCCGCTCTGATCGCAGCGCCACGGGCAATGCCGGTCTTATCAATTACCTGCCTGCGCTTACCAAGCAGCATACGTACGTGCTTTCGGCTTACTACCCTTACGCCTCGCAGCCTAACGGTGAGCTGAGCTGGCAGGCCGATCTTACCTACAAATTCAAGAAGGGCACGAAGCTCGGTGGCAAATTCGGCACCAACGTGGCGCTTAATTATTCGGCTGCGCACATGATTGATACCACCAACCTGAATGATCTGGGCCCCGGCGGCCGTCGTTTGGGCTATACCACAAAGTGGCTGGGCTACAACGATTCACTTTTCTTCCAGGATGTGAATTTTGAAATGTATAAAAAGGTGTCGAAAAGATTCCGTTTCACCTTCCTTGTGGGCAATATCTGGTACAACAAAAACGTAGTAGAAGGGAAGTCGGGCTATCCGATTATTTCGTCGCAGTATGTGGTGGCTGATCTCATTTTTACGCTCAATGATAAACTTACATTGCGTACTGATCTGGAACACATGTATTGCAAAGACGATTTCGGCAGCTGGGTGGCGGCACTTGTCGAGCTTACTATTGGCGAACACTTCTTTGTAGCGGCAATGGATCAGTACAACTACGGGAACTATGATGTGAAAAAGCGTGTACACTATGTGAACGTGCAGGGCGGATATACCAAAGGCACCATACGTGTTACAGCCGGTTATGGTAAGCAGCGTGCCGGTATTTTCTGCGTGGGTGGTGTATGCCGCTTTGTGCCTGCTTCAAACGGTTTTACGCTCAACATTACCAGTTCATTTTAACAACCGGTTAATTTTGTTCTTTGTAATTTAATGCTCAACAACAAACAAAAAATGTCAATCAAACAACTCATCATACCTGCCACGCTTGCCTTGTTTGCAAGCTGTGATTATGTAGATGTACCTACGCCCGTTAATAATGGCGGAGGCGGGGGCGGGGGCGGAAGCACCACGCACCGCAAAGTGCTGGTAGAGGAAGTGACCGGCCATTTCTGCCCCACCTGTCCCGCTGGCGCAGCCACGCTTGAAGCAGCTAAAGCCGTTTATGGCGACAGCATGATTGTGGTGGCTATACACACCGGCTATTTCGCGCAGAACGTGGCACAGTTTGGCTTGCCTCCGGGCGCTCCGCAGGGTTCATACACCGAAGATTTCAATACACCTGAAGGGACCGACTGGGGCAATGTGTTTTCGATGGGAGCATCAGCGCCGCGCTGCATGTATAACCGCACCGGTTTCCCGGCCGGTTTGCATGATATGCACCCGAACGATTGTGCCACTGTGCTGGACACCATTCTCGATCGCCCGCAAAGCGCCGATTTTGAAATTACGCACAGCTACAATACAAGTACCCGTGCGCTCAGTTTTGCGGCAAACGGCAATTTCCTTACCTCCGGCGGCACAGCGTCTGACAATTACAATATCGTAATTCTGCTAACCGAAGACAGCCTGCTGGGCTGGCAGAAAGACGGTTCGGCGCATATTCAGAACTATGTGTTCAATCATGTGCTGCGTGCCTGTGTGAATACACCTGGCACCATTTCCGGAACAACCATTCACACCGGTTCAATTGTGGCCGGCGATACCATTAACTATTCGCTGCCTTCCGCTTATACCTTGCCGGCATCGGTTGATGAAAGCCATGCTGATCTGGTGGTGTTTGTGTACAATGCAACAACCAAAGAAGTGCTGCAGGTAGAGAAAGTGGCTGTAAAAGAGTAATTGAACTTCCGTAATAAGAAAAAAGCGCCCTGAATCCGGGGCGCTTTTTTCTTGTGCTTGTGCAGCAGCTGGCGTACATTACTGCTGAATAATAAACTGCAACGAATGAAAAAGATAATTTTCCCGGTGCTGTTCACGGGGATTTTCGGAGCAGGTTGTGATTATGTGGATGTGCCCACTCCCGCCGCGCCGCAGGTGCCTGTAGTTTCGTCAGGTAATCACCGCAAAGTGCTGGTAGAAGAAGTAACGGGGCAGCGTTGTCCTACCTGTCCGGCCGGTGCACTTGCGCTTGCTGCTGCCAAATCTGTTTACGCCGACAGTATGATTATCATAGCCGTGCATACCGGTTATTTTGCACAAACGCCACCGGGTATTCCGGTTTCAGCAGCCATTACCAATATTGATCCGCTGGCTTTTTTCCTCGATCTGAATTGCGACGAAGCCGAAGATCTTGATCTTACGTTTCAGTTGTCTGGCGCACCACCCATTAGCATGGTAAACCGGTTAGGTTTTTTGGATGAATTGTATCGGATACCGCCATCAAATGTAGCCACAGTGCTTGATACCGTGCTTAACCGGCCTCAAAGTGCTTCATTCGCCATTACACATACTTACGACGTGGCTACGCGTCAGCTGAGTTTCGGAATAAACGGCAATTACCTTACGCAAAACGGACAAAGCGGCGATAATTTTTTTCTGGTGGCTTTAATTACAGAAGACAGCATACTCGGCTGGCAGGATTATCAGGGAGCGCAACCTTTGGGCGCGGTACAGAACTATGTATTCAATCATGTACTGCGCGCAAGTGTAAATACGCCCGGCTCCGTGGCGGGCACTCTACTCGGCAGTGCGCCTGCATTGGCCGGCGACACCATTCAGTACACGCTTCCCGCACCGTTTACGCTCAGCAATTCATTTAATGCCGCGCACTGCAATCTGGTGGTGTACATATACAACGGAACCACCAAAGAAGTGCTGCAGGCCGAAGAAGTTCATCTGTGATTTTTACTCACTCAAGAGCATGGTTTCACTGCCGGAAGCCGTACATTTGAAGTAATGAAGCAGTTTTTACTCATTCCTTTCTTCTGTGTGTGTGCACTGGCTGCAAAAGCCCAGCAAACATTCAGCGCAGGCATTCTTGCCGGATTAAACACCTGCCAGATTCATGGCGACAGTTACTGGGGCTGGAATCAGGTGGGGGCTTTGGGGGGCATGTTTCTTAGCATCCGTCCTCAGCAAAAAACCTATTTCCAGATGGAGCTTCAGTACTCGCGCAAGGGAAGCCGCAAAATTGCGCGTCCTGATAAAGGTGATCTTGATTTTTTTGAACTCCGTATGCATTACATTGAAGTGCCGCTGCTGCTGCGCTACAACACAAGAAAACTGTACTATCAGATTGGTGCGTCGGGCGGGGTATTGTTTAAAGTACGTGAGTGGGATGATTTTGGCGAAGTTGAGCCGCGTGATTTCAGACCGTATGAGGTGGCATGGATAATTGGAGCCGGCTACAAATTCAACGAAAAATTTGCCCTTGATGTGCGCAGTTCAAACTCATTTTTCCCGGTAAAAAAGGCCGATGTTCCTATTGTGTATCCGCGCTTTTACCAGAACATTTTCAATAAAGGTATGTATCACAACCTGCTTTCGTTTTCACTTACGTGGCGTTTCATGTCATCAGGCTCCGATTCACAGTAATACGCAACATCGCCACGCTTCATTTGTTATTCTTGTATGTCAGTTAAACCTCAGCGAATAGCCATTGCCGTAACCGGCGCCAGTGGTTCGGTGTATGCCAAAGTGTTGTTTGATAAATTAGTGCAGTTGCGCAGCCAGACAGACCGGGTGGGTGTGGTGATGAGCGATAATGCAAAGCAGGTGTGGGAAACCGAACTCGGCAACAGCAACTACAACGATTATCCGTTTGAGTTTTACGGTAAAAACGATTTCAACGCACCGTTTGCATCGGGCTCAGCAAGCTACCGTACACTTATTGTTTGTCCCTGTTCAATGGGAACGCTTGCGCGCATAGCCACTGGTGTTTCTAACGACCTGGTTACACGTGCTGCGGATGTGATATTGAAGGAACGCCGCCGGCTTATTCTTGTTTCACGCGATACGCCACTCAGCCTCATTCATATTAACAACATGAAAACAGTGACCGAGGCAGGTGGTATTATTTGTCCGGCCAGCCCGTCGTTTTACAGCGGTCCTAAAACCATTGAAGAAGCCGCAGCCACTGTGGTTGACCGGGTGCTTGATCTGGCTGGGTTTGAGATTCAGACCTTTCGCTGGAGCGAGACCGGGAATTAACACTTACCTGCACTATTCAATAGCTGTCTTTTTTCGGTTTAAAATAAGAAAGGTAAAAAGTGATCCAAAATCATCATTGGGAATAGAATTGCTTTTTAGAAGCAGAACCTGTCATGGTTAATGATTAATATGTCGTGAAATCTGATTTTTAGGCAGATTTACAAGCAACTTTGGCAGACCATTTCCGTACTATTTGCAAAGTGTTTTTTGCCTGATTATCCTGCTCTGCGATGTTGATAATGTAAATGCACTGTAAAGCAGTTGGTTGAATAGACAGGCGAAGATCCTTAAGGCTTTTTTAACAGTAAACACATAACTTAGGAATAAGCTTTGCGTTCTTTTGCATGTCATAAAATGAAATAGCTTATGTTAGAGTTCAGCAAAAACATTCTGCAAAAAGTGAGCTTCGACCGTCAGTTGTTCTACAAAGAACTGGTGAAGGCAGCGCGCTGGGTGAAACCCGATGAGAAATTGCTGCTCAAGGCCTGGTGTCTTACCACTTTCGGTCATTTATACGGCGATCTTATTCGCGATGTATTCAACAACATGAGTCGTTCCTGATTATTCCTCAGCACTCAGGAAGCGGATATTTCGTTTCAAACCTTCAAATTTTGTGCGTTTCACGGCCGAATGGCGGAAGAGTTTCTGAAAAACATCTTCTGTTAGTTCCGTCCAGTCTTTTTTGCTCATGCCAAGCAAGTCGGGATGCGGCTCAAACGCGTTTTCGCTGTGTGGTTTGCTGAAACGGTTCCACGGGCACACGGTCTGGCAGATGTCGCAGCCAAACATGTGGTTGGCAAATTTGCCTTTCATGTCGGCGGGCAGCAGTTCGTTTTTCAGTTCGATTGTGAAATACGAAATGCACTTGCTGCCGTCAACCACATAAGGCTGCACAATGGCTTCGGTGGGGCAGGCATCAATGCAGCGTGTGCAGGTGCCGCAGTAGTCTTTCACAGGGCCGTCGGGCTCAAGTTCAATATCGAGAATAAGTTCGGCGATGAAAAAGAACGAGCCCTGCTGTTTGTTGATCAGGTTGGTATGTTTGCCCATCCAGCCCAGTCCGCCACGTTGTGCCCAGGCCTTGTCCATTACCGGCGCCGAATCGGTAAATGCCCGGCCGCCAATGCTGCTGCCAATTTCCAGCTGCAAGGCTTCGATGAGTGCCTTGAGTTTTCGCTTAATTACAAAGTGGTAATCTTCGCCGTACGCATACTGTGAAATAACAGGTGCTTCGGGGTCGGTTTGCTTTTGCGGATTGTGGTAATTAAGCAACAGCGACACCACCGATTTTGCCCCGGGCACCAGCAGCCGCGGATCAAGGCGCTTATCGAAATGGTTGGCCATGTAGCTCATGCTGCCGTGCATCTGGCTGTTTAGCCATTGCTCCAGACGCGGGGCTTCATCTTCGAGAAAAGCAGCGGTGGAAATGCCGCAGAACTCGAAGCCAAGTAGTTTGGCCTGTTGTTTAACAATTGCACTGCGCCGGCTGAGTTGCATGCCACTAAGTTAGGCACACAAAGCTTAGCCTTTGCGCGAAACCTTTTTTCGTGTGGCCTTTTTCACTTTCGGAGCTGTTTTCCGGGCGGGCTTTTGTCCCGATTTTTTTGCAGCAGCCTTTTTTATTGCGGCAGTGCGTACTGAAGTTTTTTTCGCAGTTACCTTTTTGGCGCTTGCTTTTTTCGCGGGCTTTTTGCGTTTGCTTCCAGCGGTTTTGGGTCCCAACAAACTCAGCAGGCTTTTGCCGTAGTCAATTACAGCCTGCGAATTGTGGAGAATATCGCTTCCAATTACGCCGTCAATCGGCTCAAGACCAATGCTGGCATAGGTTTGGTTTACGTGGCCCAGATCAAGCATGATGCAGGGCAGGTGATAAATGGTGAAGCCGCCAAGATCGAGCCGCTCAATTATCACTACCTGACTTTGCATGCTGTTTGTGCCCAGTCCGGTTGAAAGGCGTTCGTTTTCATGTACCACTTCACGTTTCAGGAAACGTTTAACGCGTTCGCTGTCGAATACGGTTTTCGATGCGCCGGTATCAATAATGCAGTTGGCGTTTTTGCCGTTTATTTTCACTTTCAGCTGCAAATGAAAACCATCGCCTTCGATGCTCAGAATACGTATCGGAACTTTAACTGATTTCATAATGAGTTTGTGTTGGGGCAAAAAGCAAAGACCACCGCCTTGAAAGTGTGGTGGTGGTCTTTACCTGCATTATCGGTTAGTTATGCGGTAGCGTTCATGTTATCAAGCACGGCCATTACTTCGCGCACGGCAGCGGCCGATTCGTTTACGAGTTTCATTTCGTCGTCGTTGAGCTTGAGTTCGATGATCTGCTCAATGCCTTTGCGGCCGAGTTTCACGGGTACGCCCATGTACACACCGTTCAGGCCATATTCGCCCTGCAGCCATGCGCACACGGGGAAAATACGCTTCTGATCGCGCAGAATGGCTTCTACCATTTGAGCAGCAGCGGCGCCCGGAGCATACCAAGCTGAGGTGCCGAGGAGGTTTACAATTTCGCCGCCGCCTTTTTTGGTGCGTTCCACAATGGCGTCGAGTTCTTCCTTGCCAATGAGTTCGGTTACCGGAATGCCGCCTACAGTGGTGTAGCGGGGCAGGGGAACCATGGTATCGCCGTGGCCGCCCATGAGTACAGCCTGAATATCTTTGGGCGATACGTTGAGTGCTTCGGCCAGGAAGGCGCGGTAGCGGGCGGTATCGAGAATGCCGGCCATACCAAATACGCGGCTGGGATCAACCTTGGCGGTGAGGTAAGCGCAGTAAGTCATTACATCAAGCGGGTTTGATACGATGATGATAATGGCGTTGGGCGAATGCGCAATGATGTTTTCGGTAACGCTTTTTACAATGGCCGCGTTGGTTGAAATTAAATCATCGCGGCTCATGCCGGGCTTGCGGGGCAAACCAGAGGTAATTACCACCACATCCGAGTTGGCGGTTTTGGTGTAATCATCTGTAGAACCCTTGATGCGGGTGTCGTACAGATTGATGGGTGCGGTTTGCCAAATGTCGAGCGCTTTGCCTTCGGCAAAATTCGGCTTGATATCAACCAGTACCAATTCGTTGCAGAGTTCTTTGTGTGCGATTACATCGGCACAGGTGGCACCTACGTTGCCGGCACCTACTACGGTTACTTTCATGAGTATTGTTGAATTGAGTCGTTTTGATTCTGAGACGGGCAAAATTAGGATTTCCCCGGCAGCGGTAAACGGGTTTAAGGAAATTTTATTATGTGATTTCGGACAGGTCTTTCTGCAGAAAAAAGTTGCGGGACGGGGGAAAAGACCATTTTAACTGTCTTAAATCCGAATTAACGTCCTGTAAACCTTCTTTAGTCGGGACTAAAATGCGATTCATGGCACGATTTTTTCCTTTTTTCTGCCAGTTGCAGGGTTGGTGCTGCCGATTAAAGAAGATTAATAGAACTTTTCCATGACTAACTCGTACATTTGCTTGACAATGAATACTTTCCCCTGCAAACCCAAGGCTTTTTTGCTGCTGGCTCTTTTGTTTATCTGGAGTGGCGGCCTCTTTGCCCAAACTCCCACCGTACAGGATTGTCTGGGCGCCATTCCTATTTGTCAGAACGTTTATTCCACTACGGCATCCTACAGCGGTGAGGGAAACTACCCCAACGAAATCAACAGCGGCTCTTCCTGTCTTGGTTGGGGTGAACTGAATGATGTGTGGTACACGTTTACCGTACAGCAAAGCGGTAACCTCAACTTTCTCATCACCCCGAACAACAGTGCCGATGATTACGACTGGGCAGTGTATAATCTTACCAATGCCACCTGCGCACAGATTTTCACCAACCCGGGACTCGAAGTAAGTTGCAATTTCTCGGCTACGCCCGGCACTACGGGGCCCAACGGGGCTTCAGCCCTCAATTCGCAGCCTGTCAGCGGCACACCTTTTAATGCGGTGGTTCCGGTTGTGGTTGGGCAAACGTATGTAGTAAACGTAAGCAACTTTTCCTCGTCGCAGAACGGGTACACTATCGACTTCAGCGCCTCCACGGCTGTGATTTTTGACCAGGTGCCGCCCACATTAACCGGCGTGAATAACCCGGGCTGCGGGGCATCGCAGCTTGTGCTCACATTCTCCGAAAACATTCTTTGCAACACGGTGCAGGCCGCCGACTTTTCAATTACCGGCCCCGGCGGGCCCTACACGGTTACGGCTGTCACATCGCCGGTGTGTGCGGCTGGCGGTACCTACACCAATACCTACACGATTACCATTTCACCGGCCATTACCAATGCCGGTAACTTTACCGCCAACCTGGTTGGCCCGGTTACCGATTTGTGTGGAAACGTAGCCATTTTCCCTGCCTCACAGCCGTTTGTAATAGGCTCGTTCACGTTCACCACGGCTTCCACTTCGGCAACCTGTATTGCCAGCAACGGCAGCGCATCGGTAAACGTTACCGGTCCGGGACCATTTACCTACACGTGGTCGCCAAACGTGAGCACCACCAACACAGCCAACAATATTCCCGCTGGTATTTACACCGTAACCATTCTCGATCAGGGCACCGGCTGCTCTTCAACCGATACTGTGGTTGTGTTGCAAAACAATAACCTCACCGCCACCACCTCGGCCAATACCACCATTTGCCCCGGCGGGCAAACCACCATCAGCATTACAATACCCAACGGCAATCCGCCCATTACCTACACCTGGAGCAACAGCCTCCCCAATCAGGCTTCACATTCGGTAAGTCCTGCTGCCACCACCACTTATACGGTAAGCGCGGTTGACGGACAGGGCTGCACGGCAGGGCCGTTTACCATTACGGTTACTGTAAACGGGCCAGTCAGTGTAACGGCATCCACATCGGCCGCATCAGTTTGTGCGGGCAATCCGGCCACGCTTACAGCCACCGGCAGCGGCGGCGACGGAAACTATACATACAACTGGATGCCCGGCAGCCTCAGCGGAGCCTCGGTTACGGTAACACCCGGCACCAGCACAACCTACACCGTTACCATCACCGATGGTTGCGGACAAACCAATACCGCTCAGGTAGCAGTAGCCGTAATTCCCTTGCCCGTAGTGAGTTTTACGGCCGATACCACTTACGGCTGTTCACCGCTTCAGGTGCAGTTTACAATGACATCGGGCAACTATCCCGCAGGCACTACATTCTTCTGGGATTTTGACGACGGCGGGCCTACTTCCACCGCACAAAACCCGTCGCACCTGTTTACCACGCCCGGCTGTCACGATGTGTCGCTTACCGTTACCGCGCCTCCCGGCTGCAGCACCACGCAAACGTATCCGTGTATGATTAACACGTATCCGCAGCCCGTTGCTGCATTCACGGCAACGCCCACATTCACCAGCATTCTCAATCCAAATGTATCGTTTACCAACCTGAGCACCGGTGCCACCACATGGATATGGGATTTTGCCGACAACAGTACCAGTACCGCGTGGAGCCCCGGACATACGTATGATTTGCCGGGAGTGTATAACGTAATGCTCGCTGTGGCCAACGATTCAGGCTGTGTGGATACAGCATATACTACCATTCGCGTAAACGATTTTCACACATTCTGGGTGCCGAATGCATTTACACCTGATGAATCAGGGTTGAACGATACCTGGGGCCCCGTATTTACAAACATCCTCAACGAAGGCTATCTTGTACTTGTGTATGATCGTTGGGGCAACAAAGTGTTTGAAACCAACAAACCCGGCGAAAACTGGAACGGTCGTTTCAGGAACACCGGCGGTGAAGTAGTTCAGCAGGATGTGTATGTATATCGGATTTTATATACCGATAACATGTACGAGAAGCATGAACTGGTTGGAAGCGTGACCGTTATTAAATAGGAACTAATTGATTGAATGAACTGTCCGGGTAAATTTTATCCGGGCAATTTTTTTTAAGTGGATATGAAAATGTCGCTATCCGTTTTGACGATGCTTTTGTTTGCAATGAATGGGTTTGCGCAGCAAAAAGACAGTACTGCACAACCTGTTGTTGAAAGGGTGAGTTTTTGTAATGATCAGGTGAAAGAAGAGGAGATAAAAGGACTAATAAAACCATCGTTTCCTGGCGGTCAGGATTCCATGATGGCGTTTCTTCGTTGCGCCATTCCTGACAGTGTGCAGAGAATGTGTGGTGAAGTTTATCTCTATATAGCGGTTGATACCTTGGGAGGGCTCAATATTTTAAGAATGTCGGTATCCGGCGACAGTATTTGTGGAAGACGATTGGTTTCGGCATTTTACAGTATGCCTCGTTGGAGCCCGTCGCTTTATGTGAAAGAGTCGGGAGAATCAAAAAAACAAAGCTGGAATGCGCATGTAAATGTCAGGTTTTAACGTGCATCATTAATTTCCAGCTTTTAAGGCATAAAATAAATTAGCTCTCTGACTCATATTAGCCCCGATCCGCTATCTTAGGCAATCCAAAATCCTAACACGGAAGCCTATTCATGAAAAAATCTACTCTTCAGGCAGTTGTTTTTTGCGCTGCCATGATCTGTTCGGCCACGGCTGGTATGGCTCAGATTCCTACACTGTGGACACAACGTTACAATGCTCCCCCCGATAATACCGATGAATCACGGTGTGTGGTGGTGGATAATTCGGGGAATGTAATTGTTACCGGTTATGCATTTAACAGCAGCGGCAATCTTGATGCGGTAACTATTAAATACAATGCGGCAGGAGTGTTGCAGTGGGTGCGCAATTTTGATCGCGGTATTAACGATAACGATCAGGCCACGCGCTGTGCGGTTGATGCAAGCGGTAATGTGTATGTAACCGGCTCTTCACGCGGCGCATCCAGCGGGGTTGATTTGCTGGTGGTGAAATACGATCCGGCAGGCACTGAACTCTGGTCGGCCTTTTACAACGGCTCAAGCAATTCAACCGATGAGGGGAAGGCCATTTCCGTAGATGCTTCGGGCAATATATACGTGTGCGGCTATGAAACGGCCAGCGGCTTTACGTATGATATGGTTACAGTGAAGTTCAACGCATCGGGCACGCAGCAGTGGGCTAACGTATATAACGGCACCGCATCCGGCAACGACGAAGCTACCGATCTGGTGCTTGATGCAAGCGGCAACGTGTACATTACCGGTTATACCGAAGTAAGTAACGCGCCGTTGAATAACGATTACATTACCATTAAGTACAACCCGGCCGGGCAGCAGCAATGGCTTACTACCTATAACGGCAGCAGCAATGATAACGATTACGGACGTGCCATTGCGCTGGATCCGAACAACAATGTGCTGGTTACCGGTTACAGCTTTGAAACCAACAACTGGTTTGATATGCTTACCGTGAAATACAACAATGCGGGCGTACAGCAATGGACGGCACGCTACAACAATGCAGCCAACCGCTACGAAGAAGCGTGGGATATTACTTCAGATATTAATGGCAATGTGTATGTAGTTGGCCAGAGCCAGGCTGTGGGAAACAACAGCACTCCGCCTGATTTTGCCACCATTAAATACAACAGCGCCGGTGCACAGCAGTGGGTGTCACGCTATAACGGCCCCGGCAATGATAACGACCGCGCATATAGCGTGGCTGTTGATGATTCGCTTAATGTATATGCTTCTGGCGTGAGCAAAAGCCTTGTAAATGAAGACTTTGCTACCGTAAAATACAGCCCTTCCGGGGCACAGGTGTGGGTGGTGCGCTACAATGGCACCGGTAACCTGGTGGATCAGTCGAACAGCATGGTGGTGAAAAACGGCGATGTGTATGTAACCGGCAACAGCGACAACGCGGCCAATACAGATTTTCTTACAATCCGCTACAGCTATCAGGTAATTGGCTTTGAGGAATTACAAAGCCCGGAGGTGAGCATGTCGCTTTATCCCAATCCGGCAGCAGATGTACTCACAATTCGTTACGAAACGCTGGAGCCGGTGAGCAGCCAGCTGCGTTTACAAGTGTTCGACGCAGCCGGGCGTATAGTAAGTGATCTGATTCAGCCGCTGGCATGGGATCCGAATTATGGGGTATTTACCGTGCCTGTTTCGGCTTTGGCTAAGGGTGTTTACGTGGTTCGCCTCATTGATGAACAGGGGGTGTCTTACGGACAATCGAAACTTACTGTGCAGTAGGCAGTTAGTTATCTAAGATTAAAATTAGGGCGGGAAATGAATTTCCGCCCTTTTCATTTATTCGAGGTTGTTTTTGTATTTAGCTTTTATTAAATTTGTTAAAGGCAAACTAGAATTACGTGTAATTTATCCATCTCCCCCATGAGAAAGTTTTTACTCTCTCTCTGTATTGCAACCTGCGTTGTGCACACGCATAAAGCATTTGGACAGGCTACCTGCCCAACTGTGAATGCCGGCCCGGATCAGACAATCTGTGTGCCAAACTGTGCTACCCTTACTGCAACAGTTACAGCCACGCAGCTTCCTGGCACAACCGCCACTGCATATACGGTAGCGCAAATTCCATATGCGCCTGATCCGTTTAACGTGGGCACCGCAGTTCCGCTTAGCGATGATCAGTGGTCACAGCCCATTACCATTCCGTTTCAGTTTTGTTTCTATGGCAACACCTACACACAGTTGCTGATTGGTTCTAACGGAGTAGTAAAGTTTGACCTTGCCGGCGCCGGTGGATATTGCACCTGGCCAATTCCCAATACTCCCGTACCCACCGCCACTGCCGGAACGCCAACCAATGCCATTATGGGCCCCTGGCAGGATCTTAATCCGGCTGTTGGTGGAAGCGTGCGCTACACCACCTACGGTGTTGCACCCTGCCGCCGTTTTGTGGTTAGCTGGTTTAACGTGCCGATGTTCTCTTGCGGAACACCCGCTACCCAGCAAATTACGCTTTACGAAACCACACACATCATTGATAATTTTATCCAGACCAAGCCGCTCTGCGCCGGCTGGAACGGTGGCAAGGCCATTCAGGCCATACAAAACTCTACAGGTACGCAGGCTGTGGTAGTTGCAGGCCGCAACACCCCCACACAGTGGACAGCCACAAACGACGGACGACGTTATACACCAAACGGTGCAAGCAACTATACCGTGCAGTGGCTGGCTAATGCGGTTCCGGTTGGTACAGGAACAACCATTACCGTTTGCCCGGTTACCACCACCACATACACCTGCCAGGTTACTTACACCATGTGTAACAACACCACAGTGACCATTTCTGATCAGGTTATTGTAAACGTTTCACAACTGCTTGTGGATGCCGGTTTGCCCCAGCAGGTATGTCAGGGCGGACAAGCCACCCTAACCTGCACGGCCCCCGGTGCCACAATTTGGCAATGGTATGCCGGGCCGCCACCTACCAACCCAATAGGAAGTACATCAACCATTACAGTTACGCCAAACTCCAACACCACCTATTATGTTGTAGCCACTGATCCATCGGGCTGCAGCGGTGTGGATACAGTAACTGTAAGTACGTTTGTTATGAATACCGCCAGTGCCGGGGCTGATGACAGTATATGCGCAGGTAACTGTACCACGTTAACTGCCGGCGGAGGTGTAACCTACTCATGGGCGCCGCTTGCGGCCATTCAGAGCGGTGCCAATACCGCCACACCAACGGTATGCCCGGCGGTGACTACCCAATACACAGTAACGGTTACGGATGCCAATGGCTGTGTAGGGACTGATTCGGCTACCGTATATGTGGCGCCGCAGGTACTCAGCAGCCAGATTGCCGGAACCAATGCCACCTGTTTTGCATTGTGTAACGGATCGGCCACGGTAACACCCACAGGCGGATTTGCACCCTATACGGTAACGTGGAACACCGTTCCTGCTCAAACCGGTGTAACAGCAACAGGTCTTTGCGCAGGCAACTACACCGCCACGATAACTGATGCAATTGGCTGCACTACCACGGCCAGTGTAACCATCAGCGAGCCTACCGATATTTCTATACAAACCACAAATATTACTACGGCCAACTGCGGACTGAATGATGGTTCGGTAACCGTAAGCATTACAGGCGGTACACCGCTTGGGAATGGTTTGTACAGTGTAATCTGGTCGTCGGGAGGTACCGGATACACGGAAAACAACCTGCCTTCGGGTCAGGTGTGTGTGTATGTGGTTGACGCCAATTTTTGCCCGGATACACTTTGCGTAGTGGTTCCCAATACACCCGGTGCTACTATTTCAGTAGCCTCTACAAGTGATGCGCTTTGCTTCAATTCCTGCGATGGCTCATTAGTTACCTCAGTTGCCGGGGGCACTGCACCTTTTACTTATTCGTGGAATGGCGGGCCTTTTGGCAACAGTAATGACTCAACTACACTTTGTGCAGGTACTTATCAGGTTATCCTCAGCGATTCGAACGGTTGCTTAGATACTATTTCCGCTACCATTAACCAGCCCACAGCAGTAACCAATACGGCAGCTGCGGCTCCCGCCACTATTTGCATCGGTCAGTCATCAACGCTTACAGCCACGCCCGGCGGCGGATCGCCTGGTTATCAGTATCAGTGGGCTGATGCGGCCGGACCAATTATTGGTCAGACGGGTGCAAGCATGACTGTTTCGCCCACTGTTACAACTACTTATTTTGTAGCTGTAGTTGATGCCAATGGCTGCGTCGGGCCGGTGGCGCCGGTAACAGTTACGGTCAATCCGCCGCTGCAGGTAACCGCCATGGCCGATGTTACCGTGTGCCAGAACACGCAGGTAACGCTTACCTGTAACGGCAGTGGTGGCGATGGCAACCTCTCTTATTCATGGTCGCCAATTGGCCAGCAAGGCAACAGTGTGCCGGTGAACATTACCGGAACAACTACATTTATTGTTACGGTAAGCGACGGATGCGGTACACCGGTTGACGTGGACAGTGTAGTGGTAACTGTTAATCCGGCTCCGGTAGTAAACATTGCAGCTACCACGGATATTTCCGGTTGTGAAGATTTGTGTGTTTCGTTTGTGAACAATACACCAAATACGGCTTCGGTAGTATGGACATTTGGCAACAACCTGGGCACATCAACCAGCCCCACGCCCACATTCTGCTTTAATGATGCCGGCACATTTGACGTAACGGCTACTGTAACAGATGTAATTGGTTGTTCAAGCACGTTTACACTGAGCAACTACGTAACCGTGTGGCCATTGCCCACAGCGGCATTTACATTCTCACCTACAGATCCGACCGCACTTAACAACGTGGTAGATTTTACCGATCAGTCGAGTGGCGCAACGATCTGGAACTGGTCAATCGGCAATACAATCACTTCGCTGGATACCACAATGAACGGACAGAATCCGAGCTTCGCATTCCCGGGAGTAGGAACGTTTGATGTACAGCTTATTGTAACTAACCAATACGGCTGCAGCGACGATGTTATTCAAACAGTTGTTGTAAAAGAAGATTACGCGGTATATATCCCCAATGCCTTTACACCAAACGGCGACGGAATTAATGATGTTTTCTTCCCGCAGGGAATTGGCATTAATACAGATCGGTTTGAGATGTACATATTTGATCGCTGGGGAAATATGATCTATCAGACCGACCGCTGGCCCGGAGGCTGGGATGGAACAGTACAGGGCTCATCCCGCATTTGCCAGATTGACACTTATGTGTATAAAATTATTACTGTTGATCCTGATGGTAACCGCAGTCAGTATATAGGCAGTGTAAGTCTGATTAAATAGACTTTATTTTTTATAACAAGGAGAGGTTGTAGTAATTCTGCAACCTCTCTTTTGCTTGTAAATCAGGCAGGTAGTTGTGTTTGTCTGATATTGGCAAAGTAATGGGGAATCATTGAGAGTTGTAACATTCTGTGAATACTATAAATTAGATGCTGTTTCGAATACCAAAACCTTAACCACTAACAGCAATCCCCTGCCTATGAAACAGCTTTTTACGCTGCTCATATTATTACTCCTTTCAGCCGGAGTATATGCACAGAACAATGTTGGCATAGGAACAACCACCCCTAATGCATCTTCTATTCTCGAATTGCAGTCAACCACTCAGGGTGTACTTGTGCCACGCATGACTGCGGTACAGCGAATTGGTATTGCGGCACCCGCCAACGGATTGTTGGTTTATGATCTTGATTCGCTTTGTTTCTTTTATTACAAAGCAGGTTTGTGGACATCGCTGTGCAATGCGGGTGGTGTAGGGCCTACGGGGCCTACCGGTGCTGCCGGTACACCCGGCCCTGCGGGAGCTTCTGGCAGTAACGGACTAAATTGCTGGGACTTGAACGGCAACGGGATAAACGATCCTGCCGAAGATATTAACGTTGATAATATCTGGGATGCACTTGATTGTGCTGGAGCAACCGGAGCTACTGGCCCTGCCGGTCCTGCCGGAGCTACTGGTGCTGCAGGCCCTGCCGGTTCGCCGGGCGCTACAGGTGTTGCAGGCCCTGCCGGTCCTTCGGGCCCTGCAGGAGCCAACGGAGCAGCAGGCCCTACGGGCGCAGCTGGTGCTACTGGCCCTACCGGTGCGATTGGTGCAACCGGCCCAACCGGATTTGGCATTGGCCCTACAGGCCCTACCGGTCCCGCAGGAGCTAACGGTGCCACTGGCGCCACTGGTGTAGCGGGCGCCACCGGTGCCAACGGAGCTACCGGTCCGGCCGGCCCCGCAGGCGTTACTGGCGCAGCTGGTCCTGCCGGTCCTACCGGTGTAGCAGGAGCGAATGGCGCAACGGGTGCCACCGGCCCCGCTGGTGCTAACGGCGCAACGGGTGCCACAGGAGTTGCTGGTCCTACCGGTGCAGCCGGTGCCAATGGCGCCACTGGTGCAACCGGTGCAGCCGGCGCAAATGGTGCCACGGGAGCCACTGGAGCAGCCGGCGCAAATGGTGCTACCGGCGCCACTGGAGTAGCTGGCCCTGCCGGCGCAAATGGTGCCACGGGTGCCACCGGAGCTACAGGCCCAAGCTGGACGATAACTTCCGATAACTTTAACGCAAATGGAACGCTTTCAATAGTTACCACCATCCCTTCAACCATCACCTCCAGCAATGCAGCATGGCTCGTCGGCGGCAACCAGCTTGCCGCAACCGGCAACCTGGGTACTACAAGCAACAACCACATTGATTTGATTTCCAATAACCTTGTCAGAGGCCGCCTGAGCAATCTGGGGGAGTTTTTCATTGGCACAACCAATACAGTAATTGCAGGCGACCTGATGAATGGCGTATCAAATGCTGCATTCCCTTGGGGTGTAAACGGTTACAGTGCATTTAACGGAGGCGGTACATATGGAGCAATAACCGGTGGCAATACTATTTTTGCCGGCGTGCAGGGCGAGTATTTAGCAGCTGCTACCGGCGGCCCCAACACAGCTGCTGTGCGCGGCGGCAACCAGAGTAACGTGGCCGGAACCGGTTTCAGAAGCCTTGCGGCTACCGGTCCGCGCATGGGTGTAAACGGTAATACAAGTGCCCCCACAGGCTCTTATACCTTTGGTGTGCATGGCAGTATGGGTACAGCCGATATCCGCAGCGGCGGTGTATTTGGCGATGATTTTGGCTTTGCCTTTGGTGCACTGGGTTATTACGCCGCTAACCTTGTTGACTACGGTGTGTATGGTTTTGGTATGGCCTACCAGGTAGGTATTGCCACAGGCCGTACCTCGCAGGGTGGAGGAAGTACCGCAAACTGGGATGGCCAGCAGAATACCACAATTGGTCTTGGTATTTACGGCGGTGTAATGGGAGGCTGGGTACGCGGTATGGCTTACGGTATGCACGTAAAAGGCACCCGTTATAGTTTGTATGTTGACGGATATACTTTTACCAACAAGCCGGTGGCCATGCTGGTGACCAAAGAAGACGGCACACGTGCTACAACTTACGCAGCAGTGTCAACCACATCCGATGTATATGCACGCGGCAAAGCCCAGTTAAGCAATGGTTCTGTATATATTCCGTTTGATGCAACCTTCCGTCAGATCATAACCGATCCCGGCGATTTGGTAATTACCGTAACACCTACTGGTAATTCAAATGGAGTTTATGTATCTTCGGTTGATGCAAACGGCTTTACCGTAACCGAAAACAATGGCGGTACATCGGCTGTGAATGTGTCGTGGGTTGCCATTGCCACAGTAAAAGGCAATGAAAATCCTGAAACACCGGCCGAGGTTTCGCAAAACGATTTTGACCAGAAAATGCGTGGTGTGATGTTTAACGATAATAACCTGACCGATACGCCTCAGCCGCTGTGGTGGGACGGATCGCAGGTGCGTTTTGATACACCTCCGGCCAAGCAGCCCGATCCGAATTACAATACTGCCAACCGCAGCACAGGCAGCAACACGATGCAAAACCGTTTTGAGCAAAACATTCCCACACCGGCACCGCAGTTTACACCTTCACCTGCGCCTGCCGCACGTCCGAGATAAAGACAATACCCCCTGACCAGAGCACGAGGCCGTTTTCCGATAAAAAGGAAAGCGGCCTTGTTGTTTGTACCTAGAATAAGGTGTAAAGCAACCAGCCCAGCAATCCGGAAGCCGGCACCAGCACAGCCTGCGAAATCTTGGTGCGTAACGAAAGCAGGAGCACCGCCGCAAAAATTACTGCGGCCTGCCAGTTCAGCGGTCCGCTGCGTGCAATGTAAAATACCGAAGCGGCAATCATGCCGATTACCGCAGGACGCACACCGCGGAAAATGGCATCGGCAACCGCATTCCCGCGAAGTCGTTCGGTAAACTGTGTGGCAATAAGCATAAGTGCGGCAGGAGGCAGAAAAATGCCAGCTGTTGAAGCCAGCGCGCCTGAAATGCCGGCCTGCTTCCAGCCGATAAAAGCCGCGCTGATCATAATTGGCCCCGGCGTAACCTGCCCAATGGCAATACCATCGAAAAATTCGCGGTTCGTTACCCATTGCAGCTGTTCCACCACTACATCGCGGATAACCGGTACAAACACATAACCACCACCGAAAAGTGTAATGCTCATGCTGCCAAACGTAAGTGCAAGCTGCCTGATAAGTGCTGCTTTACCGCTCAGCTGAATGAGTACAAGCACCCCGGCCACCACAGCCAGCACCGAGGCAAAAAGCACCGGACTCAGGCTGCGTTTGGTTAAGGCAACGGGTTCGGGCTTTTGATCCTTACGCATAAACAGCCAGCCAGCAAACCCGGCAGCGGTAATAACGAGCAGTGTGGTTAAAAAACTTCGTGAAAGCAATAACGCAGCTGCAGCCAGTAAAACCATGCCGCGCTGCAACCACGTGGTGGCATTTTTCTGAAACAGTTGCCACACAGTAGCCATAATTACAGCCGCCACGGCAGGCAGCATGCTGTTGAAAATAACTGTTATGTGTGAGTGACTGCCGTAGCGGAAATACCAGGCACTGAGCGCACACACAAGCACTAACGCCGGCAGCAGCACGCCGGTCATACACACCAGCGCACCGGCCAGCCCGCGCATCTGAAAACCCAGTGCGGCCACTACGTTTACAGCCAGCGGCCCGGGCAGAAGATTTCCAAGCGTGGTGGTGTCGAGCAGCCGCTCTTCGCTGAGCCAGCCCCGGTTCCTGCAAATTTCGTTGCGCACCGCTGCCACCAGAGCCACATTGCCGCCAAAAGCCGTTGCCCCGATTTTGAGAAAGACCAGAAAAAGCTGTGCAAGTGTAGGCTGAACTCCTTTCATCCAGACAAAAATAGAGATTCGGGGCAAGGGTAAACACAAGGTATATAAAAGCACAGCAGGCTGTTTCTGAATGAAACAGCCTGCTGTGCCCATTTTTAATAAGGTTATTTAATTACCTGGATTCTGCAGGTTGTATTACGGCTTGGTGTTGAAACAGTCACAAAATAAGTGCCGGCCGCCAGATTTGACGTATTTACAGTTTGTCTGTATGCCCCCGGCTGTTGTTCACCATTTTGAATTGTTAATACCTCGTTTCCAAGAACATCGAAAATAGTAATTACTGTTTCTTCCTCTTGTGTGAGGTTATACGCTACAGTAAAATTCCCATCGAGAGAGGGATTGGGGAAAACACTAACCATTTCACGTGAATTTTGTGTGTCGGCAATGCCGGTTACAACTGATGCTCCGGCAGCATTCATAATATTTGCTGGTGTTACGTTGTTATCAATAAGCATGAGAACCAGGTGCATATTGTTTTCATTATAGCCCTGCGGGATGGTCCATGTAAAGGTGTATGTATATGGAGTGCCAGCCGTAATGCTTGTGGGAAGGCTTCCCTGCGCACCATTAAAACCGCCCAGAATTTCGCGTGCCACATGATTATATACCATTTGTGAGGCAGGTACAGGATCGGGCAGGTTTTCGAACCCTCCCATGGGACCAGCCGAATTGTTGGCATAATAGTTTGCCTGATTGTAAGAAGATGTTGTTCCTGTTACACCGTCTTCGGTAACAACAAGCGCAAGACGATAATCACCGTTGAGGTTCACCGCAAAATTTGCCGATGCAGTAACTGTGAGCACACGAGAACTGAAATTATAGCTGGGAGTTGTTGTTAAATCGGCAAATCCGAAGTTATTAATCGATTCATTAAATTTTACTATAGTATTTGTCGGATCAAAATTCTGACTACGATTTAAGAATACACGCGGATAACCTCCGATTAATTGAGCGAGCCCGGCATCATAAACGTTATTTGTCATCGGATCGGCATTATGAACAGCAATAAGGTGTGCGTCATTTGGGTGTAAAGCATACAAAGAATCAAAGTAAACGATTCCGCGCGGACACCATCCGCACCATGTTCCTGTTCCTTTCTCAAGTACAACTTGGTGTGTTGGCATAAAAGCAACAGCTTCAACAACAGATTGTAATGTGTCGTTTGAACTGTTGTTGTCGTTGGTCAGTTCTACCCACATATCAAAAGTTTGGTTTCCAAGGTTTGGTGTGTTGAAGGCGGTGGGGTGTGTGAAATTGGCATCTCCAAACGGAGGTATGTTCAGATTGTTAAGCGTAACGGGATACACATTTGCACCTACACGGTATTTAACAGTGGCATTGGTAATTGTGTTGGAGCCTTCGTTTCTGATTGATCCTGATAAATTAAAAGGTGTGTTTATAGCGAAATAGGCTGTAGGTGAGCCTGTTGCCGGGGTAATTGATGTTAAGCTCGCATCCCATGCTGCAGGTGTGAGAAGTTTTACATTGTCAATACTGCAGCCATATACCCATGTGCCGGCATCACTGTATCTGAAGGCAATTTTAACATTAGACTGACCGGCAATCAGGCTGGTCAGATTGGTAGAATAATAGCGCCACGAATAAAGGTCGCCTGGAATAGAGTCTGCTACAATCCAGGTATTACCTCCATCAGTAGAGCAAATTATTTGAGTAGATTCAGTATAAGTAGAGGTGGTGAAATTATGAAAATAGGCCTCATAAGTAAGATAAACACTGGATACCGCAGAGAGATTGACTGCCGGAGAGATAAGCATTGAATTGGGGTTTGTCGGGTTGGTTGCATCATCATTGATGTAGGCAAAGTTTGAATGGGCTGGTATGGGGAAACCAGAACTTGCAGCTACTGTTGCATTACCAATACTCCATGCTCCGCTGGCTGGATCAAGAGTCCACCCTGCTGGGAGACCAGATTCAAAGTCCTCATTCAGATAAAAGGTTTGTGCAGGTATTGCTCCGGCAATAAATGCACTCATGAGTAAAAGGATTAGCTTTTTCATCGTAAAGTTTTTTGTTTTAACGAGTACGGTTATTTTATCAGTAAAGCATTTTATCTGTTTGCTGCTGAGCAGATGCTTGCATAATTCAACCCCAAAATTAGTTTTCACGCATCAAGCCCGTTTGGGGAATAATGTGAAATAATATTTACAAAAAAATCAATCATGATAAATCATTTAATGACTCATAATCAACTGTTTATAATCAATCAAGAGGTGTGGAAATTTGGCTGAAAAGCAATTAATTTAACTGAGTGAAGTAATGACAGGCTGTGTCCAAGTGTAATTTGTTCTGCCGCAATGCAAGGTTTTTGCCAAGTCAATAATCCAGCTTCTGTACAATTTTACAGACACCTCTGATTAGGGTGATTAAATGATAATAAGGTGGCTGCTATCACGAAAGAGAACTTCTTAAAGAGCCACCGGTATAAGTTACTGTTCACACTAAAGACATTTCTAATAACTTAGAGTTTGAGGCAGGGGCAAGGGTTATACCCTCTGTTTGTCCCGATAGCTATCAGGATAAATGAGGTTTTGGAGACAAGCGTAATAAAGAGATTTGAAGTGTTTAGAGATGATCCAGGCAGCCTCTATTGGGTAAAAATTGGCTTAGCTGTTTTTTAACAATGTGGTTAACGAAACATTAAGAGTTTCGTTAGTGTTTTTTGACCCACCGGCTATATTGAAACAAAGTAAGTATTTTTTAAAGGTCTCTAAAAGCTGGATATTGCCGGAATAGTCTTCAATGCTTTCAAAAAGAATATTTTCTTTGTCGATATTGATATCAAATTCTCCTCCGTTATTCCGGAAAACATACTCTTGCATGATCTTAACGGAAGTGGAAAATGAGTTGAGGTATTTGATCATTTGGAATTTTGACTGTGCAATGTCTGGATGTTTAAGTGTGATGTTGTGTTTACGTGCTGCAGCAAAAATAATCCAGTGAGCATGCGGAACGGTAAGCTTATTGTTGGTGCATTTTACAGAAACCGCATTATTACCCAGCATAAAGGTGAATGTTATCGTGTATTTTTCAATACTGTTTCTGTCAAATCCTATATTTATCCCAGTTAGGCTAATATTCCCGGTTACTTCACCCGCCTCAAGTTTTAAAGCCTGAATAATCTTATCCTTTTCCAGTAAAGCTTCGCGAAGACTATTAGTTTCTGCGAGCAATGTGTTTGTTTTAACTTCTGCAAGTTCAACCAACTCCTCCATTTTTTTACGTTTAGCGCTTTCTGTGTGTAAACGTTCTTCGATGTTTGCAAAAAGAGAATTTAATGCAGTTAAAATCAACACACCAGCCAGAGCGCTATTGGTAATTACTGTAAAAATTGTCCTGAAAACAATTGTCTCGGGTTCATTTTTGGCTTGATGATTAAAGAGCAGAAATTGTAAAAATAAATAGCACAAAAAGGGAACCAGAACAATAAACAGCGACAGATAATTATACTGCGTCAATTTAAATGAAGTCATAGAAGCGTAACCAAGTAATGATATCGTAAAAATTGAAAAGGCCAATTCCGCAATTTGGGCAACTCCCGGATTTGTCTTCTCCAGGAGTACAAGCAGAATGCTTACAAGCATACATAATGTGAGCGAACTAATTACCCATACAAGACGATTTCTGAATGGTTTTATTTTTCTTATCCACAAAAAACCAGTTCCAATAAACGGGATGGATGCAATTATAAAACCATTGTTAAAAGTGGAGAAGAAAAGATTAACGGCTATATCTTTGCTGCTATAATTAAAAAGTGTCCTGCTTAGCGGATAACCGACCAATAACAAAACACTAATCAGGATAAAAATGATTCCGTTAACATTTGTTATGTGTCGTAATTTGCGCGCTTTTGAAATGATTACGTATAAAAAAGCGCTGCAGAAGAGAAAAATGCCTACAGCAGTAAACCTGATAATAGCCGAAAGAGTAATTGATATTACTTGATATTCATGATCAGTTAACTGATCTAAGGCATTAAGCAAATCTCCTATCATGGTCGGGGGAATAGTTCCAGTTGATAAAGATATGTTTGGCTTCGGTTAATTTGATTAAGCAATATTAGCAGGAAACCCAATAGCAGCGTTTGGGAAATTAAGGATATTATTTGTGTTTTTTGACAAAACCGGATTGGGGAATCAACTGTAGTGGCTATAGACCTGTTATTGAATTTCGTTGTGCTTTGATTTTGATGCGTTTTTTGTTCAATTCAGCCGTTTTGGAGTCAATACAGAACTCGCAATTATTAGTATTGGCGAAAAAGTAATTTTAAGATGCCCCAAACACTATGCAAAAGAAGGAAATGCCTTACAGCTGTGAAAGTGAATTCATACAACACAGCTTATGTGTCTGTTTTTGAACAACTTGCTGTCTTGCTTGCATCTGTGCCTTTTTCTTACCTTTATTGCCTTATTCTCCCGCCGTTGCTGTAACGGCACCAAGATATATGTGGGCAAAACTTTCGCATTTCATACTTCGTAACCGCTTTGCCATTCTGGTGGTAATGTTTGTTATTACAGCCCTCATGGGCTGGCAGGCCACCAAACTTGAGCTTTCCTACAAATACGCCAGGGTTCTTCCCAAAGACGATTCGCTGTATAATGCCTATGAGGAATTCAAACAGCGTTATGGCGAAGACGGAACGGTACTTGTTATCGGCTTTCAGGACAGCGGCATGTTTGAGCTTAAAAAACTACAGGGCTGGTACGATCTTAACGAGTCGATTCGTAAAATTGCCGGTGTAAAAGATGTAATGTCCATTACCCGTCTTTACAATCTCTACCGCAACGACAGCCTGAGCAAGTTTGATGTAAGACAGGTGGTAAACCGCCGTCCGCAAACCCAGCAGGAGGCCGACAGCATCCGCGAGCAGGTGGAAAGCCTGCCGTTTTACGAAGGCATGATCTACAACAAGAAAGATCATGTTACGCTTATGGCTATTACCTTCAGCGATACGGCCGTAAACTCAAAAGACCGGCTTTCCATTGTAGCCAATATCCGCGAACAGGCATTGAAATTTGGTGAAGCCAATCTGAAGTTCGCGCCTGACGATACAAACAAAGGCCTGCATTTTTCGGGCATGCCTTACATCCGCTCGGAGTATATGCGCAAAATTGGCAGTGAAATGCAATTGTTTGTGTTTCTCTCGCTGCTCATTACGGCCATTATTCTTTTTGTGTTTTTCCGATACTTCAATGCGGTGTTCTTTTCGCTCATTGTGGTAATTGTGGGCGTAATCTGGTCGCTGGGAACTATTGTATTGTTTGGATATAAAATTACTGTACTTTCTGGTTTGATTCCGCCGCTGATTGTAATTATCGGTATTCCAAACTGTATCTTCCTCATTAATAAATATCAGGAAGAGCTTCAGAAACACGGCAACAAAACCAAAGCACTTGCCCGTATGGTGCAGAAGGTTGGCCTGTCAAATTTCCTTGCCAACGTAACCACATCGGTTGGTTTTGTGGTATTCTATTTTACCAACAGCGAACTGCTTGTGGAGTTTGGTCTGGTGGCGGCCATTAACGTAATGACCACCTACGGCATTGCCATTGTGCTTACGCCAATAATTTTCAGTTACCTGCCTGAGCCCAAACCCAAACAAATGAAACATCTGGGTGGTAAGCGCATAAACGGGCTTCTCGACTGGATCGACAAGCTGGTACACACACGGCGCACCGTACTTTACACGGGCATTACCATTCTCACACTCATTTCCATTGTTGGTTTTACCAAAATAAAAGTGATTGGTTATGTGGTGGATGATTTGCCCGAGGGCGATCCGGTTACGGAAGACCTGAAGTTTTTTGAAAGTCATTTCGGCGGTATTCTGCCCTTTGAAATAGCCATTGAAGTAAAGCCCTCCAAGCAACCGCAGCTTACACAAGGACAGGTGCAGGCAAAATCTGATTCTATGGCTGTTTCAGATTCCGTAGTTTCAGACACTACCGGGGTGGCAGCGGCTCCCAAACCAAGCGGCCCTAATTTGTTTATGAATGAGGGTGAGGCGCTTACCAAAATCAATCAGTTGCAGCGTTACCTTACCGAGCGGCCTGAGTTTTCGAAACCACTTTCCATTGTAGAGGGCCTCAAGTTTTCGTATCAGGCTTATCGTGATGGAAATCCGAAAGCTTACCGCCTGCCTTCGACTCAAAGCGACAAGGCCGAACTGCTCAAGTACATGGGTACGGTTAAAGGGCAGCAAAACAGGCTCGATAAATTTATCGACACAACCTACACCCACACGCGCATCAGCTTCCAGATGGCCGATGTAGGCTCTGACAGCGTGCGGAAAATATTGCAGGAAATACGTCCGGTAGTTGATTCACTTTTCCCGAAGGAGGAGTACCGTGTGGATTTAACCGGACACAGCCTCATGTTTTTGCGCAGTTTCGATTATCTGCTGCATCACCTGTTTGTGAGTCTGCTTATTGCTATTGTGCTCATTCTGCTTATTGGTATGGTACTGTTCCGGTCGGTAGCCATTATTGTACTTTCGAAACTGCCTTGTTTGATTCCGCTTGTGATGACTGCAGGTGTAATGGGCTTCCTTGACATTCCGTTTAAATCATCAACCATTCTTATCTTCTCAATTGCTTTTGGTATTGCGTCTGACGGCACCATATACATTCTCACCGAGTACCGAGCACAATTGCGTAAACTTTCGCCGGCCAATGCATCGAAAGCTGTATCCATGGCTATCCGCGAAACGGGTTTGAGCATGATTTACACCAACGTAATTCTGTTCTTCGGCTTTGGCATCTTTGTAATGTCGAGTTTTGGCGGTACGGCGGCACTGGGTATTCTGCTTTCCATTACGCTGCTGGTTTCACTGGCCACAAACCTCATTTTGTTGCCCTGCATTCTGCTTACGCTTGAAAAACGTGCGGCTACCAAAGCGTTTACAGAAGAACCGCTGATTGACATTTATGATGAAGAAGAGGATATTGATGCCGATAAACTCACTATTCAGCACGAAGAACAAAAGCAATAAATCCAAGTCAGAAACTATACGATATGAAAGGGATTATTCTTGCCGGCGGCTCAGGTACACGTTTGCATCCGCTTACCCTTGCGGTGAGCAAGCAGTTAATGCCGGTGTACGACAAGCCGATGATCTATTACCCGCTTTCAACGCTGATGATGGCGGGCATACGCGAAATTCTGATTATCTCCACGCCGCATGATTTGCCGCACTTCCGTCGGTTGCTGGGCGATGGTTCCGGCTTGGGCTGTGCATTCAGCTATGCCGAACAACCGGTGCCCAACGGGCTTGCACAGGCTTTTGTGATTGGCAAGGAGTTTATTGGCAACGATAAAGTAGCACTCATTCTGGGCGACAATATTTTTTACGGGTCGGGGCTGAGCAAACTGCTTCAGGAAAATAACGATCCCGATGGTGGTGTGGTGTATGCCTATCACGTGTCGGATCCTGAGCGTTACGGTGTGGTGGAGTTTGATGAAAGCGGAAAAGCCATAAGCATCGAAGAAAAACCGCGCCACCCCAAATCGAATTATGCCGTGCCGGGTTTGTATTTCTACGACAACAGCGTAGTGGACATTGCAGCTACATTAGAGCCAAGCGCACGCGGCGAATATGAAATTACCGATGTAAACCGCAAATATCTTGAAGCCGGTAAACTCAAAGTAGGTATTCTCAACCGCGGTACGGCCTGGCTTGATACAGGTACTTTTGCTTCACTCATGCAGGCCGGTCAGTTTGTGCAGGTTATTGAAGAGCGGCAGGGTTTGAAAATCGGCTGCATTGAAGAAGTTGCTTACCGAATGGGCTTTATCAATCAGGATCAGTTGCGAAAACTGGCCGAACCGTTGCTGAAAAGCGGCTATGGCAGCTATTTACTGGGATTGATTAAGAATTCATAAACGCGTATGACATTGCCCCAGTATAAACGAAACATCCTCATTACCGGTGGTGCCGGATTTGTAGCCAGCTCGCTGGCCGAACGTCTTGCGGCCGATCCTGATAATTTTGTGGTGCTGGTAGATAACCTGCTTACCGGTTCGCTCACCAAAGTACCGCAGCTGCCTAATGTGCGTTTTATTAAATGCGATGTGAATGAGTGGCAGGATATTTCGGGTGTGTTTTACGGCTATCGTTTTGAGTATGTGTTTCACTACGCCGCAGTAGTTGGCGTAAAACGTACACTCGAAAATCCGGTGCTGGTGCTGCGCGATCTTGATGGCATCCGCAATATTCTTACCCTTTGCAAAAACACAGGTGTAAAGCGCGTGTTTTATTCCTCGTCGTCAGAAGTGTACGGCGAGCCGGTGGAGCTTCCGCAAAACGAAGAAACCACACCGCTCAACTCGCGTTTGCCTTATGCTATTGTGAAGAACGTGGGTGAGGCATTCCTCAAATCGTTCCGGCAGGAGTTCGGGTTGCACTACACCATCTTCCGTTTCTTTAATACTTATGGTCCACGTCAGAGCCGTGATTTTGTGATCTCGCGCTTCATCAGCCACGCACTGCGCAATGAACCTATTGTGGTGAATGGCGACGGCAGCCAGACACGCACATTTTGTTTTGTGGATGACAATACGGAAGCCTGCGTTTCGGCTTTTTACAATAATCATTACATAGACGATGTGGTGAACATCGGTTCCGATGCCGAAATAAGCATTCTTGAACTTGCGCAGCTGATTATCCGCATTACCGGCTCGGCATCCGAAATCCAGCACGCACCTGCACTTCCTGAAGGCGATATGACCCGCCGCATGCCTGATACTTCAAAAATGCGTCAACTTTTAAACCATCCGCCTGTTTCACTCGAAGAAGGAATCCGCCGCATTCTTTCCGATACTCGCTTTATTCTGTAAATCTGTTTTCGTGAACACCACTCATTACCTCCATCTGGTTCAAACAGCCGTTGATGAAGTAACTGCCGCATTTCCGCAACAGCCTTCAGGTTTATATGAGCCACTGCGCTACACCATGTCACTCGGCGGTAAACGTATGCGCCCGCTGCTTACACTCATGGGCGCCGGACTGTTTACCGATGAGGTCACACCCGCTGTTCCGGCAGCAATGGCTGTGGAGCTGTTTCACAACTTCACACTGTTGCATGATGATATTATGGACAATGCGCCGCTGCGCCGGGGCATGGCTACCGTGCATGAAAAGTGGGATGTTAACACGGCCATATTAAGCGGCGACGTAATGTACACCGAAGCCTTCCGGTACATTGCCAAAACACCCGCTGATGCTTTGCCCGACGTGCTCAGCTTGTTTATCCGCACGGCTGCGGAGGTATGCGAAGGGCAGCAATACGACATGGATTTTGAGCGACACAGCACAGTAACCATTGATGAGTACCTGCGCATGATTGAGCTTAAAACGGCTGTGCTCGCCGGCGCATCGCTTGCCATTGGCGCGTTGTGTGCAGGCGCACCACAAAATGAGGCTCAAAAACTTTACGATTTCGGCCGCCTGTTTGGTATTGCGTTTCAGCTTCAGGATGATATTCTTGATGTGTATGGCGATCCGAAAACGTTTGGCAAGCAAGTGGGCGGCGACATTCTGGCCAATAAAAAAACATTTTTGCTGCTCAGTGCATTACAACGTGCCAACGGCATGCAACGCGAAGAACTGCTCAACTGGCTGCAGGTGCCCGCCAGCGCAGGTGCCGAAAAAGTGGAAGCCGTAACTGCCATCTTCAATCATCTTGGCATACGCGATCTGGCGCGCGATTGTATGCATGAGTATTACCAGAAAGCCATTGAAGCCCTTAACAGCACCCATGCCGATGCCCTGCGCAAAGCCGAACTCCGCGCATTTACTGATGCATTGATGGTGCGTGAAGTGTAGGTTTTGTTGAGGTTGGTGTGGGGTTGTGTGAGCTGATGATATTCACAATGTGATGCTTACATGTAGGATGAGGTTGAAAATTATTTTGTTTGCGTATTATTCCTTACAAAGAAATATTGACTGTTTTTGGCGCAAAAATGCTTATTAACATACCAAGATTTGGTATATAAATTTCGGTATTATGGCAAAGAACACATCTGTTTTACTTGGAGATTATTTCGATAATTTCATCAGCCAACAAGTTAAATCCGGGAAGTTTTCATCGGCAAGTGAGGTTGTCCGGGCTGCATTGAGAATGTTTGAGTATGAAGAGGCCAAAAAGGCAGAATTGATCAATGAATTGAAAAAAGGTGAAAAATCCGGATTTATTGAAAATTTCAATCGGGAATCATTTATCAATAGTCTGCACAGAAAGCATGTAGCTAAGAAATGAAATACTTAATCAGCAAAGAAGCAGCAAAAGACATAGAGAAAATCTGGCTTTGTACTTTTGAAAATTGGTCTCTTGAACAGGCAGGCAGGTACTTTGAATTTAATTATTGACGAAATAGAGAATATTACAAGAGACCCTCTGGCATATAAAGATTAAGGCGAAGTAAGAAAGGGTTACTTTCGTTCAAGAGTAAAATCACATTTCATATTCTACAGGATCAATCACAAGAAAAAAGAAATTGAGGTTGTAAGAATTCTCCATCAACAAATGGACACGGAATCCCGTTTGGATGACTGACGGGATATTTTTCGTATCAGTTTCTGAATAAACTCGCCTTAAATTTTTCCGCTCAGCAACTGTTCTGCCAATATAGGCATGCCTTTGGCTGCCGTGTTGCGGATATGAATAATATTGCTTCCGGCCTGTGCGTTTACATCGTTCGGATCAATGAGAAACATCGGACAGCGTGGCGGCGTGTAATGCAGCAAATTAGCCGCCGGATACACGTTCAGCGATGTGCCGATAATGATAAATACATCGGCCTGAGCGGCAATCTCGTAAGCAGCATCCATATTGGGTACCATTTCACCAAACCATACAATGTGCGGACGAAGCTGTGAGCCCAGCTCGCATTTATCGCCTTCTTTTAGTTCCCAGCCTTTCACGGGATAAATAAGCTGCGGGTTTTTGGTGCTGCGGGCCTTCAGTATTTCGCCGTGCAGATGCAGGATGTTTTTTGAACCCGCACGTTCATGCAAATCATCAATGTTTTGTGTGATAATTTGTACATCAAACTTTTTTTCAAGCTGCACCAGCGCCTTGTGGCCTTCATTTGGTTGTGCATCAAGCACATTCTTTCGACGTTCGTTATAAAACCGGAGCACAAGCTCACGGTTGCGGTTCCAGGCTTCGGGTGTGGCTACTTCGCGTACATCGTATTTATCCCAAAGGCCGCCATTATCGCGGAATGTACTGATACCACTTTCGGCACTGATGCCGGCGCCGGTAAATACTACAATAGTCCTTTTTTTAACTGCCATTCTTTTTATAGCAAAAAATAGTTTAGAATTCCTAAACTACGGCAAACAAATTACTTCTGCTATTTTTTTTTGATACCCGCTGCGGTAACCAAGCCGGCCAAGTGTTCGCATAGACTGACGGAGTGTTAATTTCCGGGAAGGACTGAGTTAAGTTGGCAGGATATTTCACCCCGCAACTCAGCCAGAATTGAGAAACGGGAATAGTTGCAGGCAATGACCAGTCTTTGCTAAAGATTCATCTCACGAAGACATTAAATAAAAACATCTCCGCGAACAATAGTTGCGGAGATGTAAATAGGTCGGTTCTTCCCTACAATTTATACCCGAGTGTGAGTTGCAACCACCGGTTTTTATATCGGGGTGTAAAGGAAGAACCGTCACCGGTATTTTGCTGAAAATCCCATCCGGCACGCCCCGAAATAACTACATGATGAATATTTATATCCCCCCCCGCAACGAATCCGAGTATGTTTTTCCGGACGTTCTCGTTGTCGAACTCCTGCTGCTGGGCTACACTGTTTGAACCGAATGAATATTCATTTTTCTCGGTCAGCAAAAACGAATATTGCGGCCCTAACACGAGATACAAAAATGGGGCAGGCTTTATTTCCAGCATTAACGGAATGTCGAAATATGTGGTTACTCTTGAAAATGAGTAAGGCTTAGAAAGCAGGTATCCCGAACCTTTGAATCCCTTTTGGGAAATCAGAAACTCAGGCTGCAGACCGAGAAACATGCCTATGGGAATAACCGCAAAAGCCCCCCCTGCAAATCCGATAATGGGATCAGCCTGAAACTCCTGACCCTTGCCGTCCCAAACATTTGAGTAATTAGCACCGGCCTTTATACCGAACGTTAATTTTTCTCGCGCATCCATATCATCATCCTGGGCAAAAAGATAACGTGCGGGGAAATGAAGGGTTATAAGGATTATAAGTAATTTGATTTTCATGATTATTGATATTAGTTAGTGTTAGTCACTGCAAATTGAATGGAAGTAATCGATATAAGTATTACATATTTTGTATTGATTATTGTATGTCTTACACATCCGTGTATGCAGTTAAAATAAACTTTCAGGCTTTATTTTTTCATTTTCAGTCACTTCAAATAATACCGTTCTTATTATTCAGATTGTGTATAATCTGAATGATAATGAGCAGATTATAGCCTGTTGAACGGCTCATAATTATATTTTATCAGTTTTATCCGATGAATAATAGCCCCTGATTTTTTAAAAACCGGATCAGTCATATCCTGTTATTTACATTAGGATGATAACCAATCCGGTATATGGAGGACTTAAAAACAGGTGTGTCTGCCGATAGTCCCCGTATCTTTATTCGGGCTATTTTACATTGTCAGTTGTAATTTCAATAAATGAGCGTTTCAGTTGCTCCATGTCATAGTGGAATTCTGACTTGAAATCTTTCCATTTCTCCGCACCTTCATAATTGTAACTATCTATTTTCTTTTTCATATAGGCATTTCTTTTTTCCAGCTCTGCAATTTTCTTTTGTGTATCGGCATCAACCATAATCTTGCTTACTGCGATCCGGTTATTGTAGTCTGTAATAAGTTTGTAATTTGCGGCAACTTCCTCCGCAATGGTAATCCGGTAATTCGTAATTTCTTCATTATACTTTCGGGTTGACTCTGAAAGCTTTTCCCGGTCATCAGTTACTTCTTCTCCGGCTTTAATAACTTTTTCTTCAGGTGTGTTGCAGGATTGATTGATTAATCCGAGGGAAATTCCCATGAAAGCAAGGGTAAGCAGATAGTTTTTCATTTTTATTTTTCTGATGTGAACTTATTTAATGCTTCAAAGGTGAGCTTTATTTATTCAAATAAATTACAAAATATTGTAATAGTTTTTTATTTATCACAGATAATATTTTTCCTGATTCATCAGACGATATTCTGTATATACATATTTTTAATAATTATTTCCTGAATCAGTCCCGCTAATTCGTGTATATGCGTAAATCCGCAATAATCAGCCGGTACATTTTTATTAATCAATGTTTCTTGAAAAGTGAGGCAATAAATTATGTGACGGGAAATAATTGTACCGGCACGGCCTGTTATACATCATAAAAAAAGAGGCCATCTGTAGATACAGACAGCCCCTCAGGGCGGATAATTAAAGTCTTACGATCTTCGCTTATCCGGTTTGGTCAGCTTTAGCTTTTTTCGGCCTGTGCTTTTTTGATGATGTTAATCACCTCATCGCGTTTCTTATTCAGGCGTGTTTCCACTTTTTTGAGCATATCATGCTCTTTGCCGGCGTCAAAGGTAAGATCAGCATCGGTAAGTTGCGGAAATTTCTCTTTGAGTTGCGTTGACTGTGCTTTCCAGTCGCCGGTAATTTTAAAGGCTTCCGGGGTGTTGGTGTGTGTGTTGTCCATGATAGTGATGTGTTAATGAGAAATATTATGATACAAATGTCCTCTCTTGAACACACATTTATGTTATAGATTTAAATATAATTATTGTATAGATCACACATCTTCGAGATTACGGACTCTTTTCTGTTTTAGTTTTTTATAATAAGAAGGAGTGAGTCCGGTAATTTTTTTAAACTGGTTGGATAAGTGTGCCACACTGCAATAGTTGAGCTTGTAAGAAATTTCGGTTAAATTAAGTTCGTCGTACAGCAATAATTCCTTTACACGTTCTATTTTATTGATAATAATATACTGTTGGATGGTTATTCCCTTTACTTCTGAGAACAGATTTGACAGATACGTATAATCATAATTAAGTTTTGAACTGATAAACTCGGAGTAACTTACGTGCGGAACCTCTTCCGGCTGGTGAATCAATTCGGCAATTGCATTTTTTATTTTTTCTATAATGATATTTTTTTTATTGTCGAGTATTTCAAGCCCCGAACGCGCCAAATTGATTTTTAACTCATTCAGTTTTTCAGAAGAGATTTCATCTGGCAGTTCCACTTTTCCCAGGTCTATTGCAAAAAACGCGATACCCAGTTTTTCCAGTTCCTGCTGAACCAACATTTTGCAACGCAGGCTCACCATATATTTGATGTAAATTGTCATGCGTAATTCATTTTCGTGAACTTATTGGCTGAAATGAATATGCGTTCAGGCAAAGAGCCTGCCTATACCTCCAAACCGTATGGCATAACAATGAATTTTCCGGTTGAATGAGCGACCGTTCAGTATCCTTTTCTGAGAGCTTGTTAGGTTTTTTTCTTACTAATGATTTTGTGTCTTTTTTGACCGCTCTTCGTTGCTTTTTTCGCCAATCCCGACAATACTGTCGGGACAGGTATTGACTCAAAAAGCGCCTCAATCGGCCAAAAAATCCTGCAAAATCAAAGCGCAACAAAAAATCGTAACAAGCTCTGAGGTTTGTTATGAGCAGATTTTTTCTCATGCAAGGCGCATTTTGAACGCGATCCCTGACAGGATCTGCAAAAATGCAACGATGAGTAAGTAAAAATGTACCACAGCAAAGTCAAAGAATGATTTTTACACAGGCTCTAAAATTAATTCCGGCTGCGCTGAGTGTAGAATGAGCAGATATATGCCGGTCTTTTGAATGTCCTCCCTGCCACACAAATATTGCGATTTATGTAAGTTACCACATTCTTTTCGATTTGGCAAATTTTATCTGCCGTGAGTTTGTAACTGTTGTGTACGCACCTTGTTGCAAATCCTGCCTTTCATATCCGGCTGCTGCATTTACCGGAAAGCGCGGGAAGGTTTATGTAAATGAAAATGAGAAAAGAATTCATTCAGGCTTAATAGAAAGATTTTCAGTCTCTTAGACTGATGCGAAGGAGGCAGCACCAATGTGCAAATTCCGTATCTTCGTCGTTCGCCCGTTTGTAAGCAAGCGGCGCCCATTCAGTAAAAGAACGAATTACGCTTATGTCAAAATTTCGCAAACAGGATGCCCTCGATTATCACGAGCAGGGTCGTCCCGGTAAAATTGAAGTTGTTCCTACAAAACCTTACAGTTCACAGCGTGATCTTACGCTGGCTTATTCGCCAGGTGTAGCTGAGCCTTGTCTTGAAATTGAAAAGAACCCGCAGGATGCCTACCGTTACACGGCCAAAGGCAATCTGGTAGCCGTAATCTCAAACGGCACGGCGGTGCTCGGGCTTGGCGATATTGGTGCGCTGGCCTCAAAGCCGGTGATGGAAGGCAAGGGTATGCTGTTTAAAATTTATGCCGATATCGACGTGTTCGACATTGAGGTGGACACGAAAGATGTGGATGCGTTTGTGCAAACAGTAAAAAATATTGCGCCCACTTTTGGCGGAATAAATCTCGAAGATATCAAAGCGCCTGAGTGTTTTGAAATTGAAAAACGCCTCAAAGAAGAGCTGGATATTCCGCTCATGCACGACGACCAGCACGGCACGGCTATTATTTCGAGTGCGGCGCTTATGAATGCCTGTGAGCTTGCCGGCAAAGACATTGGCAGTGTGAAACTGGTGGTAAACGGCGCCGGTGCATCAGCTATTTCGTGTGCCAAAATGTACATTGCGGTAGGAGTGAAGCGCGAGAACATTACCATGCTCGACAGCAAGGGCGTAATTACTACCGACCGCACCGACCTTGACGAGTACAAGCAGTATTTTGCCACCCCCCCCCGCGGCCTGCAAAGTCTGGCCGAAGCCATGGCGGGAGCCGATGTGTTTGTGGGGCTTTCAAAAGGCAATATTGTTACGGCCGAAATGATTCAGAGCATGGCGGCACGTCCCATTGTGTTTGCCCTTGCCAATCCTGATCCCGAAATTGCCTACGATACCGCCAAAGCCGCCCGCGAAGACATCATCCTCGCCACCGGTCGCAGCGATCATCCCAACCAGGTAAACAACGTGCTTGGTTTCCCCTTCATTTTCCGTGGTGCGCTGGATGTGCGCGCTACAAAAATTAACGAGGAAATGAAGCTGGCCGCTGCAAAAGCCATTGCTATGCTGGCCAAAGAAGCCGTGCCCGATGATGTAAACATGGCCTATGATACCCGCAGCCTGGCTTTCGGGCCCGAATACATTATCCCCAAACCCATCGACCCGCGCCTGATTTCTACTGTGGCGCCGGCTGTGGCTAAAGCGGCAATGGAATCGGGTGTGGCCCTTCGCGAAATTACCGACTGGGAAGCCTACCGCAACGAACTCAACAACCGCCTCGGACTTGATAACAAACTCATGCGCGGACTGGCCGCCAAAGCCAAGTCGAACCCCAAACGCATTGTATTTGCCGAGGCCGATCATTACAAAATCCTCAAAGCGGCGCAGCTTGTACGCGACGAAGGAATTGCCAAGCCCATTCTGCTGGGCGATGCCGAACGCATCCAGTCGCTCATCGACGAATATCACCTCGATCTGGGCGATATCACCATTATCGACCCCCGTGACCCTGCCCAGGAAGAAAAGCGCCGTGATTTTGGCGATATGCTCTTCCAGAAACGCAAACGCCGCGGATTTACCCTCTTCGAAGCCCGCCGGAGCATGCTCGACCGGAACTACTTCGGCGCCATGATGGTGGAAACCGGTATGGCCGATGCCATGATTTCAGGCCTTACCCGCAAGTATGCCATTCCGATTAAACCCGCACTCGAATGCATTGGCGTTCAGGAAGGTGTAAACCGCGTGGCCGGCATGTACATTATGTCAACCAAACAAGGCAACTATTTCTTTGCCGATACGACTATGAATGTAGATCCGACGGCACAGGAACTGGTTGACATTACCGTGCTCACGGCGCAAACAGTGCGGCAGTTTAATATCGTTCCCCGCATTGCCCTGCTTTCCTACACCAACTTCGGTTCTACCGAAGGAGCAACTCCCCAGAAGGTGAGTGAAGCAGTTGCCCGTTTGCACAGCGAATATCCCGGATTAATTGTGGACGGCGATCTGCAGGCCAACTTTGCGCTGAACAACGAACTGCTTAAAGAGCAATTCCCCTTCAGCGAACTGGTGGACAAACGGGTGAATACACTCATTTTCCCCAACCTTGCATCGGGCAACATTGCCTACAAACTGATGCAGGAAATGGGGGGGGCAGAAGCCATCGGGCCGCTGCTCATGGGTATGAAAAAGCCCGTGCACGTGCTGCAGCTTGGCAGTTCGGTGCGTGAAATTGTAAATATGGTCATTATCGCGGTTGTCGATGCACAGTCGCGCCGGTAAGTAAGAAGCAGTTCGAATGTACAACCACTTTGAAGGTCGTGTTTCTGAGAAAACCCCCACCTACGCAGTAATCGACTGTGGCGGTGTGGGATACCTGCTGCATATTTCGCTCAATACTTACACCAAAATGGGTAGCAGCGATAAGGCCAAACTTTTCGCCCACCTCGCCGTGCGCGAAGATGCACACGTTCTTTATGGTTTTGCCGACGAAGAAGAACGCGAACTCTTCCGCCACCTCATTTCCGTTTCCGGCGTGGGCCCCGGCACGGCACGCATGATCCTTTCCTCTCTCTCCCCGGGCGAAATTGCCGGCGCCATCCTCACCGGAAACGTAGCTGTGCTCAAGGGCGTGAAAGGTATCGGCGAAAAATCGGCACAGCGCATTATTGTTGACCTTAAAGGCAAGCTGGGCAAGGCGGATGCCGCAGTGACCACCACATTTTTTGCGGCAGACAATAAATTGCGCGATGAAGCGTTATCTGCGCTGGTTATGCTGGGTTTTGCCCGTAACATGGCCGAAAAAGCTGTTGATAAAGTACTGCGTGCTGAAGGGAATGTGGTGTCTGTTGAACAGCTTATCAAACTGGCACTTAAGAATTTGTAAAGTAAAGTATCACTCCTGATCCAAACCACAGGCTTGAAACCGACTATAAAATATCTGCTTACCGGATCCGCTGCTGCGGTGATGCTTGCCGCTGTTGTAACTAGCGACAGCGAAGCATATACCAAAGCTTCCCGCTATACCGGCGGTTACCAAATTATGGCGGTTGATACCCCCGCCACCGGCAGCGATTCCGCCACCAGCCCGCATCAGTTTACTGACCAGTCGGGGCTTGACCCGCTGTACTTCAACAACAACGGTACGCTTAAGCTCAACGACCCCGCAAACATACAAACATCTATTACTTTCCTCCCCGGCGATTCGGGCTCCTACCTTGTTGAGCAGAAACTCGGAAACAGGCTCAACTACCGCCCCCCGATGGAGCTTACGCTGGAAGAATACATGTACTACGACATGAAAAAATCGGCGCGCGATTACTGGCGCCAGCGTGTACATGCCGAAAGCCAGAACCAGACACGGGGCGGAAACGGAATCATCCCCCCAATCAAAATCAACAGCGAAGGATTTGACCGCATTTTCGGCGGCGGAACCATTGATATACGCCCGCAGGGCTCTGCCGAACTTATCTTCGGCATAAATGTAAACCGCACCGATAACCCCGCACTGCCCGAACGCCAGCGCCGTGTGGCTACGTTTGATTTCGACGAGAAAATTCAGCTCAACGTAGTAGGTAAAATTGGTGAAAAACTCAAACTCACCACCAACTACAACACCGAATCAACTTTCGATTTCGAAAACCAGATGAAGCTGGAATACACCGGCTTTGAAGACGAAATCATCAAGAAAATTGAAGCAGGTAACGTAAACTTCGGCCTCAATACCACGCTCATTACCGGCAGCCAGTCGCTGTTTGGTATCAAAACACAGCTTCAGTTTGGCCGCCTCACCGTAACCAGCATCGTATCGCAGGAGCGCGGTAAAAAATCAGAAGTAAACGTAACCGGCGGCGCGCAGGTGAGCAACTTCGAAGTAAGCGGCGATAACTACGAAGCCAACCGACACTTCTTCCTCTCGCAGTATTTCTACGATAAATATGACGATGCCTTAGAAACACGCCCGCTTATTAATTCCGGTGTGCAGATTACCCGTATCGAAGTATGGGTAACCAACCGTACCGGCGTGGTTGAAAATACACGCAACCTGGTAACCTTTACTGATCTTGGTGAAGACAACCTTGAACAGGTGGGAACCAGCTTTATTACCGATGCCCCCGGCGAAGTGCCCCGCAACGCCGGTAACGACCTCTACAGCCAGCTTACTTCTACCTACAACCAGCTGCGCAACATCAACGTGCCTTTGCAAACCACGTTTGCTACACTTATCAATAACTTCGGTTTTGCACAGGCTGTAAACTATGAGCGTGTGAACAACGCCCGCCGCCTGCAACCCACAGAGTTTACCTACAACGAACGCCTCGGCTATATCTCGCTCAACCAGGCACTCAATCAGGACGAAGTGCTTGGCGTGGCTTATCAGTACACGCTTAACGGACAAACTTATCAGGTAGGTGAATTTTCTACCGATGGTATTACCGGACAGGATGCCCTTATTGTAAAAATGCTGAAAAGCACCAACAACGTGCCCAAAATCAGCAGCAACAACGGCCAGTTTAAATTCAAACTTTGGGATTTGATGATGAAAAACATCTATTCCATTGGTGCCTATCAGGTAAACCCGCAGGACTTCAATTTGCAGATCTGGTACAACAACCCCTCTACCGGTACCGATATTCCGTTTATTGCCGAAGGACCCATTGACGGGAAGCCGCTGGTGCAGGTGTTTGAACTCGACTTACTCAACCAGCAGCAACAGGCCTCGCCCGACGGGCAGTTCGACTTTATGGATAAAGTCACCATTAACGCAGCAAACGGTCGCGTAATTTTTCCGGTGGTGGACCCCTTTGGTAAGTTTCTGGAAGAGAAACTTGATCCCACAAATACCAATCCGCAAATACGTTTGCAATACAGTTACCAGCAGCTTTACGATTCTACAAAAATTATTGCCCAAACGGCTTTTGCAGGCAAAAACCGTTTCAAAATTAAAGGTTCCTACAAGTCATCATCCAACTCCGACATTTCGCTTAACGCCGTAAACATTCCGCCGGGCTCCGTGCGCGTAACTGCCGGTGGCGCACCGCTTACCGAAAACACGGATTATACGGTTGACTATACGCTTGGGCGCGTAAAAATCATCAACGAGAGTGTGCTCAACTCGGGTGTGCCTATCAAGATTTCGCTCGAAAGCAACTCGTTGTTTAATATTCAAACAAAAACATTGTTTGGTACGCACCTCGATTATCGGGTAAACCGCGATTTCAATGTGGGTGCTACCATAATGAATCTGACCGAACGTCCGGTTACGCAAAAGATCAATATTAACGACGAGCCGATGAGTAACACCATGTGGGGTGTGGATCTGAACTACCGTACAGAGCTACCCATCCTCACCCGCATGATTGACAAGCTGCCGCTGATTGAAACCAAGGCACCATCATCTATTGCCGCACAGGGCGAGTTTGCACAGCTTATTCCCGGCCACAACCGCGCCATTGGTAAAGAAGGTAACTCGTACATCGACGATTTCGAAGGTACACAGTCGGCCATCGACATCCGCGCCCCGCAGGGATGGAGCATTGCTTCGGTGCCGCAGGGGCAGCCGGCGCGTTTCCCCGAAGCCAGCACCACCGATCTGCGCAGCGGCATGAACCGCGCCCTGCTCAACTGGTATGTAATCGACCCGCTTTTCCTGCGGCCCGATAACAACCTTAAGCCGGCTCACCTTACTGTATCCGATCTTTCCAACCACCTTTCCCGCGAGGTGCTTGAAACAGAAATATTCCCCAACCGCCAGCCGCCAAACGGCCAGCCGCTTAACGTGGCCATGTTCGATATGGCGTTTTATCCCGCCGAACGTGGCCCCTACAACTTCGACGTAAACCCGCAACCCGGTTTAACAGCTGGTCTCGCGGCCAATGGTTCGCTGCTCGATCCGGCCTCGCGCTGGGGCGGTATTCAGCGCAGTATCACCACCAACGACTTTCAGGCCGCCAACATCGAATTCATCCAGATCTGGGTGATGGATCCGTACAACGACGATGTGCCTGTGGCCGACCGCAACACCACCGGCGAACTCGTGATCAACCTCGGTAACGTGTCGGAAGATGTGCTCAAAGATTCGCGCAACGCATTCGAAAACGGACTGCCGGTTGACAACAACTTCTCGCTGGTGGACACCACCGTGTGGGGCCTTGTGCCTTCGGTGCAGTCGATTGTGAATGCCTTCGATAACGATCCGGCCAAGCGCGCGCTGCAGGATGTGGGACTTGATGGCTGGGATGATGATAAGGAAGCGCAGTTTTTTGGTGATTACCTCACAGATATTGCTGCGCTGCATGGTCAGGCTTCTCAAGCGTATGCCAATGCCGTAAAAGATCCCGCCGGCGATAACTTCCACTACTACCGTGGTTCCGACTACGATGCTATTTCGCTGGGTGTGCTTGACCGTTACAAAATGTTCAACGGCCTCGATGGCAACTCGCCGCAGGTGGGCGATCCGAACGACGACGGTGTGAGTGAAGATTACCCCACCCAGTCAACCACACTGCCCAACCAGGAAGACATTAACCGCGATAATACGCTCAACGAAACCGAGAGCTATTACGAATACCGCATTAAGCTTACGCCCAACGATATTAATCCGGGAAACATCGGTAACAATTACATTACCGACGTATATCAGACCACGGTAATTACCAAAGACGGCCGTACACGCCCAATTACCTGGTACCAGCTGCGCATTCCCATCCGCAACTACACCACCAAAGTGGGCAACATAGAAGGTTTCAACTCCATCCGCTTTATCCGTATGTATTTCAAAGGCGTGGATAAGCCGGTGGTGTGCCGCTTTGCGCGTCTGGAATTTGTGCGCAGCGACTGGCGTAAATATGAATACTCACTGCTTCGTCCGGGCGAGTATATTATGAACGACCAGAACACCACACAGTTTGATGTGGCTGCGGTGAACATTGAAGAAAACGGAAACCGTGTGCCTGTAAACTATGTGCTGCCTCCCGGTATTGACCGTGAGCAGAACGTAAACAGCAACACACTGGTGCGTTTGAACGAACAGTCGCTTTCGGTGCGCACCTGCAACCTCGAAGACGGCGATTCGCGCGCGGTGTTCCGCACGGTAAACAACATGGATGTGCGCTCCTACAAAAAGCTGCGCATGTTTGTACACGCCGAAGCCAATCCGGGCAGTTCGCAGCCGCTTAACAACGGCGATGTAACGGCATTCATACGCATTGGTGCCGACCAGACGGATAACTACTACGAGTATGAAATTCCGCTTGAAGTAACACCGCCCGGCCGCTACGGCGAAAACGACCAGGCCGAACGCGAAAAAGTATGGCCGCTTTCAAACACCATGGAACTGCCTTTCGAGTTGCTGCAGTATGTAAAACAGCAGCGCAACCTTGAGCAGGCCGCCGGCCGGATTTCCCTCACACAGGAATTCACAGTTACTGATCCGAACAATCCGGCCCGTAAGGTTACTGTAAAAGGCAACCCGAACCTGGCCATGATCCGTGTGTTTGTGTTGGGCGTGCGCAATCCCAAACGCACAAGCGCCACACCTAACGACGATGGAATTCCGAAATGTGCCGAGGTGTGGTTTAACGAATTGCGCCTTACCGATTTCGTGGAAGACGGCGGCTGGGCGGCTACGGCCCGCGTTACTGCCCGTCTGGCCGATTTTGGTGTGGTAAACCTCTCCGGCAACATGGCTACGCCCAACTTCGGAAGTATTGAAAAGAAAGTAAGCGAGCGTTTGCGCGAACAGCAAATGAACTACGATGTTTCGACACAGCTCGAACTCGGACGCTTCTTCCCCGAAAAAGCCGGTATCAGCCTGCCGTTCTTCTGGAACTACGGCGAAACCTACATCACGCCACAGTTTAATCCGCTTGACCCTGACATTCTGCTCAAACCGCTGCTCAGCAATGAATCGCTGCTGAGCGACAGGCAAAAAGATTCGTTAATAGGTGCGGCAGTCGATTATACGCGACGGCGAGGCTATAACTTTACAAATATTCATAAGGAAAGGAGTAAGGGTAAAAAAGGTTCGTACCCGTGGGATATTTCCAATTTCTCGGCCAGTTATGCCTACACCGAAATTTATCGCCACAACGTAAATATCGAGTACAGTTCGGTGCGTAATTATCGCGGACAGTTAACTTATTCCTACACGCCGCAGGTGAAACCGTTTAAGCCGTTTGATAAAGCCGGCTGGGCCAAATCAAAATGGTTTACCCTGATCCGTGAAATCAGTATTTCGCCGCTGCCGTCGAATCTGGCATTTACTACCGACCTCAACCGCTCGTACAGCGAAATAAAAAACCGAAACATCACCGGTTTTGGCGATGTGTTTGTGCCCACCAACTTCAACAAGAATTTTGTGTGGACACGCAACTACAACCTGCGCTGGGATCTGATGAAGAACCTGAAACTCGATTTCACGGCCGATAATCTTGGTCAGGTACTCGAGCCGGTGGGTAAAATAGACACCGACGCCAAGCGCGATTCGCTGATCGACAATATTCGCGGATTCGGCACCACAATGAATTATCACCACCAGACCAACGTAAATTACACCGTACCGATTAATAAGATTCCGGCTTTCGACTGGCTTACGGCTTCTGTACGTTATTCAAGCGGTTACACCTGGCAGCGCGCCCCGCTGGCGGCTGATACGCTGGGTAATGTGGTGGGCAATAACGCACAATGGCAGTACACGGCGCAGGCCAACATGACGTCGCTTTACAATAAAGTGCCTTACTTTAAAAAAGTAAACCAGAAACGCCCCGGAGGAGGACAGGAACGCCCCGCAGGTGGCGGCCCCAACCGTCCGGGAGCTCCGCAGCAGGCCCAGCGCGACAGCACCAAGAAAAAAGATGATCAGTATGTAATTCTCGATTACCTTGCCCGTCTTGTAATGTCAGTGCGCACGGTGTCGCTCAATTATTCTGAAAACAGCACACTGGCACTGCCCGGTTATGCACGCCGCACCCGCATACTGGGTATGGACGAAAACTTTCAGGGACCCACCTGGGGCTTTATCTTCGGACAGCAGGAAGGCTTTGGCCCCGGAAATGCTGATTTCCCGGTGTATGCTTCCAATCAGGGCTGGTTAGTACAAACGCAATCGTTGTTTACACCATTTACACAAGGTAAAACACAAACACTTACCGGCCGTGCACAGCTTGAACCGTTCCCTGATCTGCGCATTGAACTCAACATCTCACGCAACAACACCCGCAACGAGTCGGCTTTCTACCGCTGGACCGGTACGCAATACGAAAAACAGTCGCCGGTTGAAACGGGCAGCTTCAGCATGAGTATTATTACATGGCGCACCGCCTTCACCAAAGACGATCGTACCACCCGCTCCAACGAAGCGTTCCAGCAATTCCTCAACAACCGCGCTGTAATTTCATCGCGTCTGGGGCAGGAAAACCCCAATTCCACCGGCATTCTCAATACCGGCTTTGCCGACGGTTACAGCAAGGCTTCGCAGGATGTGGCTATTCCGGCCTTCCTTGCCGCCTACACCGGCGGCCGCGCCGAATCGCAGTCAACCAGCATGTTCCCCGCTATTCCGCTGCCCAACTGGCGCATCACGTACGACGGACTTACCAAATACAAGAAAATCAAAAAGCACTTCAAAGTCATCACACTTGCGCATACCTATCGCTCCACCTACACGCTGGGCGGTTTCACCACCAACCTCAACTTTGTGGATGCCAACGGCGACGGATTTTCAGATAATATCCGCAACGTGAACTCCGACTTTGAAGCACAGTTTCAGTTCTCAAACGTGCAGATTTCAGAGCAGTTCAGCCCGCTTATTGGTGTGGACATGACCTGGACCAACAGTTTGATTACGCGTGTGGAGTACAAAAAAGACCGCACGCTTAGCCTGAGCCTTGCCAACATGCAGCTTACCGAAGTAAGCGGCCGCGAAATGGTGGTGGGACTTGGTTACCGTTTTGATGAAGTGGAGCTGAAATTCCTCAAGAAAGCGTTTAAAGGGAAAGCGCCCAAGAGCGCCATGAACCTCCGTGCCGATGTGTCGTTCCGTAACAACCAGACCGTAATCCGACGCAGTATTGAGGAGTTTAACCAGCTCACAGCGGGTCAGAACATCCTCTCCATCAAAACCTCCTGCGATTATCAGCTCACGAAGGATCTTCAGATCCGTGCATTCTTCGATCGTGTAATGACCAATCCGCTCATTTCATCATCATTCAAAACGGCGAATACGAACGCTGGTATCAGTTTGCGCTTTACATTGCAATAGCCCTTGTGGCTTCCATAAACTCAGCCACCGGGAGCATTCTACTCCTCCGGTGGCTGAGTTTTTTGTTGGCAGCGCCTGTTCCGGCGACTGAGCCTATCGCCGTGGCTGAGTTTGTTGAAGCCACCGCAATTACATTGTTTTTACAGCCCGTATTATCGCCAATTGCCCAAAACGTGTAAATTTGGGCACATCAAAAAACAATACACCCGACATGAATTTTCCGGACAATCTCAAATACACGAAAGACCACGAGTGGGTTCGTGTGGAAGGCAATGAAGCTGTTATCGGCATTACCGATTTTGCACAGGGCGAACTTGGCGATATCGTTTATGTAGAAATTGAAACGGTAGGCGAAGAGCTGGCTCAGCACGAAATTTTCGGAACCGTGGAAGCTGTGAAAACAGTGTCGGATTTGTTTATGCCGGTGAGCGGAACAGTAGTGGCAATGAACGATGCCATTGAAGCCAACCCGGAGTCGGTAAACAAAGATCCTTACGGCGAAGGCTGGATGATTCGTGTGCAAATGAGCAACCCCGGAGAGGTGGCTGAGCTCATGGATGCTGCTGCATACAAAGCACTCATCGGTCAGTAATTAGCCGCATGAAGTTCAGATACAATTGGCCGGTGCTCGTTTGGGCACTGGTCATTCTTGTTTTATGCGCCATCCCCGGCCGCGATCTGCCGCATTCAGACTGGCTCGAAGCCTTGTCGTTTGATAAATGGGTGCATGCCGGAATTTTCTTTGTACTCGAACTGCTCAGCATTCGTGGCATCGCTTTTTCTGATTCACAGCCATTGCGCAAACTGGCGGTGCTCATTACCGGAGCAGGGGCTGTGGCCTATGGCGGTGCGCTTGAAATTATGCAGGGTGCATTATTCAGCGAACGTACAGCCGATTTGTATGATTTCATTGCCAACTCGGTCGGAGTATTGGCTGGAGCCGCACTGTATGCAAGGCTTTCCACAAAATGGCCACGCATACTTCCCCCGATTCAGTGATGCCCGAAATTTATACTCCATGAAGCTGAATCTTATCCGAACCACCTCTGAGAATGCTGATTTTCGTAAGCTCATTCCACTGCTCGATGCCGATTTGCGGATACGCGATGGTAATGAGCATGCTTTTTTTGCGCAGTACAATAAAATTGATGCAATAAAACATGTGGTGGTCGCCTTTTTCAATGAGGAGCCTGTGGGTTGCGGTGCGTTTAAACCCTTCGAAGCGGGTGTGGTGGAAATAAAACGCATGTATGTGTTGCCCGCACATCGCGGCAGAGGTATAGCAGCAGCTATGCTGCGCGAACTTGAAATGTGGGCAGCAGATGAAGGCAATGAACAGGCCGTACTTGAAACAGGGAAGAAAATGCCCGAAGCGATCGGGCTGTATCAGAAAAGCGGATATGTATTTATCCCAAACTTCGGCCAGTATGCGGGTGTGGAAAGTTGCGTGTGCATGGGTAAACAGTTCAACTCCGCGATAAATCAGTAAGCGTGAAAGCAGATTGGCAGTATATTGTTATTCGGGTGTCTGAATTAGACGGATACCTTAACGTATATTCGCATACAGCGTAATAAGGTATGAATCCAACTCAATACGTATGGCAATGCAAAACGTTCAGTACACTTCCTGTGGCAGAGCTTTACAAGCTGCTTCAGTTGCGTGCTGCAGTATTTGTAGTGGAACAGAACTGTCCCTATCTCGATCCTGATGATAAGGATATATTTGCGCTGCATGTGCTGTGCAGTAAAGGAAATGAGCTGCTGGCCTGCGCACGAATTCTTCCCGGCGGAGTTTCATACGATGAAGTTTCCATTGGACGTGTAGCCACTGCGACATCTGCCCGTAAAACCGGTCTTGGTAAACAGCTCATGCAGTTTACCTTGCAACAAATCGTACACACATTTGGCAATGTTCCGGTGCGTATTTCAGCGCAATGCTACCTGGAGAAATTTTACAATGAGTTTGGTTTTGTCCGCGCAGGGGAAGATTATCTCGAAGATGATATTCCGCACGTGGAAATGCTCCTTACCCCTAAACCCTGATTTATATGCTGAAGGAAATGCCCCAGATTAATTTATTGCGCGGAATAGCTGCGCTGATGGTGGCCGTGTATCATTTCTTTTTTTTCAGTAATCAGGAAGGAAATTTGTTTCAGGATGGCGGAACGATAAGAAACACGGCCTCTTTCGGTGCTACCGGCGTTTATCTTTTTTTTGTGATATCAGGCTTTGTCATTCCATGGTCGATGTATCATGGTAATTACCGGCTATCGAAGTTTTTCAGGTTCATGGGCAAACGTCTGCTTCGTCTTGAGCCGCCTTACCTCGTATCAATAATGTTGATACTTGCTTTTGGCTTATTCATGTCGAAAGTTGTTTGGGGATGTGAGTGGTCGCTCAATGTGCCGCAGTTGCTGCTTCATGTGGGTTATCTTATTCCGTTTACAGGAGGGAAGTATGAATGGATAAATATTATTTACTGGACACTGGCCATTGAGTTTACCTATTATCTCGTTCTCTCTTTATTATTCCCTTTATTGAATCATAGCAACCGTATTGCCCGTTATTCGGTATTGCTGCTATTTCTGGCGGGGCCGCTAATTTTAAACGACAAAGCTTTTCTGCCGGTTTTTACGCCAATATTTCTATTGGGTTTTCTGCTTTTTCAGCATCTTACCAATCGTATGAACCGTTGGGAAATGCTGGGCTGGGCAATGGCCGCATTTGCGGTTATTGCATTTTACCACAAGCCCGATGTGGTTGTGGCATCTGCAATAGGTTTCTTTGGTATCTGGCTGTTACGTTCAGATACGCGTATAGGAAACGGACTGGGTGCCATTTCCTATTCTCTTTATCTCATACATGGATTAACCGGCAACAACTATCTGAGTTTTGTAGCATCGCCTAATGATAGTTTGATGATGAAACTTGTACATGTGGCAGTGGCACTTGTGTTTTCGCTGGTAAGCGCCACCATATTCTGGTACGTGGTTGAGCGGACATCAAAAAAATGGGCGCAAAAAATTAAACTGTAATAGCTTGCAGGCTGATTACATATTTCAGCAATTCGTCCGTTTCTTCTGTTTCTGACCCGGTGTAGTGCATGCCGCATTTTTCGAGAATGCGTATGGATGCCGGATTGCTGCGGTAAGCAAAGCCATGTATTTCATCCAAACCAAGCTGCTCTTTCCCGAATTTCATTGACGCAATTGCAGCTTCAGACGCAAGTCCTTTCCCCCAGAATCGCTGAAACAGCCGGTAGCCGAGATCCACACAGTTGCGCGGTTCGTAAAATTTCAGACCGCACCAGCCAATGCATTCATCCGTATCGCGGAGTGTGGCCATCCAGCGGGCATAGCCGTATTTTGTATAGTTTTCGCCGTATGCTGCATAGAAATCGCGGCATACGTTTACTGATGCAAAGGCCGTGTTACCTGTCCAGCGCACCACATCAGGGTCCGTATTCAGCGCAAAGTTTACGCCTGTATCGCTTGCGGTGATCTCTCTGAAATCAAGTCGGGAAGAGCGGAAGAGCACCGGCGTTTGCATATTGGCACCCGGGCGGATGAATTCGTATTCTGCAATTTCGAGTCCGGGTGCGTGCATCCACGTTTTCACAAGGCGGCCGTTTAGTTTTTCAAACACGCGTATAGAGGCCGGGTTTTGTGTTTGCGCCCAGCCCACAAGCCGTTTGTGGCCAAGCGTATGAAAACCGTGCAGCAGCATTACTTCGCTTGCTTCAGTGGCATAGCCTTTGCCCCAATGCGCAGGATGAAAGCGATAGCCCAGATCCACATGTCTGTGTTCGGGCCGCAGTTTCAAACCGCACCAGCCAATAACCTCACCGCTGTCTTTCAGCTCCGCCACATAGCGGCCCATGCCTGTGGCTTCGTATTGTTCGCGTTGCTGTTTATTAATCCACAATTCGGCCTGCGCAATATTTTGCCACGGCACATCATGCACGTAGCGAGTTACTTCTTCATGGCGGTTTAGTTCCAGCAACGCCGCTGCATCACGCAATTCAGCAGGTCGAAGCAAAAGATGCTCGGTGGAAATGGGGAAGAGGAGAGGTTTCATAAGAAAATAAAGAGAATTATTACACAGTAATTTCGACAAACCGAACCATCGCGACAGGCTTTCAACAAGCGGTGGTTTCGGCAGGCTCAACCATCGCAACAAACATTTCTTCCGGTGCCTGAGCTTGCCGGAACTATCGAAAAAAATACCCTTGTCGTTTCGTGCAGCCCCAGCACATTGCCTTATCTCAAAAGCACCTCCGCCATTGTCATTTCGAGTAAGCCCGGAAATGACAATTACTTCAAATTCACATACGGCAACAGCCCGTGCAGCCCGCCTTCGCGGCCGAAACCGCTTTCCTTGTACCCGCCGAAAGGCGAAGTAGGATCGAATTTGTTGAATGTATTGGCCCACACCACACCGGCGCGCATTTTTGAAGTGAGGTTGAAAATCTTCGAGCCTTTATCTGTCCACACACCGGCCGATAAGCCATAGGGTGTGTTGTTGGCTTTTTCAATTACTTCCTCTACCGTGCGGAATGTTTGAATGGCCAGTACCGGGCCAAAAATTTCTTCCTGCACAATGCGGTGTGATTGTGAGGCTTCGAGGAAAATGGTGGGTCGGCAGAAAAAGCCTTTGGCCGGTATGCTGCACGAAGGCTGATGAATGGTTGCACCTTCATCCACACCAATTTTCAGGTACTCGTTTATTTTCATCAGCTGCTCTTTTGAGTTGATGGCGCCGATGTCGGTATTCTTATCCAGCGGATCGCCCACGATGAGCGTTTCCATACGGTCTTTGAGTTTGCGGATAACCGTGTTGGCCACGCCTTCCTGCACAAACAGGCGCGAACCGGCGCAACACACATGCCCCTGATTGAAGAAAATGCCATTGATAATTCCTTCTACGGCCTGATCAATAGCGGCATCTTCGAAAATAATATTGGCCGCTTTTCCGCCAAGTTCAAGCGTTACTTTTTTGCCGGTGCCGGCTACGGCGCGTTGAATAATTTTGCCTACTTCGGTTGAACCGGTGAACGCAATTTTGTCAACACCGGGATGATTCACCAGTGCGGCACCTGCTTTTCCATCGCCGGTTACAATGTTTACTACGCCCGGAGGCAAACCTGCATCGCGTATAATTTCGGCCAGCTTAAGGGCGGTAAGCGGTGTGGTTTCGGCGGGCTTAAGTACCACCGTATTGCCGCAGGCCAGCGCCGGTGCAATTTTCCACGCAGCCATGAGCAGCGGAAAATTCCACGGAATAATTTGTCCGGCCACACCCACCGGCGATACATTGCGGTTGGGAAATGCATATTCAAGTTTATCGGCCCAGCCGGCATAGTAGAAGAAATGTGCAGCAGCCAGCGGCACATCCACATCGCGCGATTCGCGGATTGGTTTACCGCCGTCCATGCTTTCAATCACGGCAAGTTCACGGGCACGTTCCTGTATAATGCGTGCAATGCGGTAGAGATATTTACCCCGCTCGCTGCCCGGCATTTTCTTCCATACTTTTTCGTATGCGTTGCGGGCAGCCTTCACAGCCGCATCAATATCTTTTTCATCGCCAAGCGCCACTTCCGAAAGTTGTTTTTCGGTTGACGGGCTTATCGTGGCAAAGTATTTTCCCGACGATGGTTTTACAAATGCACCATTGATGAAATGCTGATAGCGCGGCTCAATGCGGGCATGGTCGGTGCTTTCGGGCGCAGCCACGTAATCCCAGCCTTTTCCGAAATCAAGCGCAGCTTTGGCAGCGGCATCTTTGCTTTTGGTCTTTGTGCTCATAACTTAATCTTTCGAAAAATAATCACCACTTTGATACATGCCGCTGCTTTCTTTGGCAAGCTGCATCAGAATATCGTTTGCCAGACTGCTGGCACCAAACCGGAACCACTGGTTGCTCAGCCAGGCATTGCCAAGCGTTTCGCGCACCATTACCAGATATTGCAACGCACCTTTTGCGGTTGAAATGCCGCCGGCGGGTTTCATGCCTACCATGATGCCGGTTTCGTAATAGTAATCGCGGATGGCTTCGAGCATGGTAAGCGTAACCGGCTGTGTGGCCGCCGGCTGTATTTTGCCGGTCGATGTTTTGATGAAATCGGCACCGGCGCGCATGGCAATATCACTTGCGCGGCGCACATTGTCGAGCGTGGAGAGCTCGCCGGTTTCGAGAATTACTTTCAGGCGTGCATTGCCGCAGGCTTCCTTCACGGCAGCAATTTCATCAAACACATAGCCGTATTCGCCCGCCAGAAAATGCCCGCGCGAAATAACCATATCCACTTCATCGGCGCCGTTTTCCACAGCAAAACGCGTGTCGGCAATCTTCACATCGCGTGTCGATTGCCCTGCGGGAAATGCGGTGGCTACAGAGGCCACTTTTACGCCGCTGTTGCCCAGTGCTTTTTTGGCCGTTTTTACAAACGTAGGAAACACGCACACTGCCGCCACGGTGGGCAGGCCGGGAAGCGCATCGTGCGGGTGCTGTGCTTTATAGCACATCTGCCGCACTTTACCTGCCGTGTCGCGCCCTTCCAGCGTGGTAAGGTCTATCATGTTAAGCGCCAGCTTGAGTCCGGCTACTTTCGCTTCTTTTTTTATGCTGCGCGAATTGAGACGAGCCACGCGCTCTTCCATGCCCGTCTGGTCAACAGGCGGTGTGTGTGAAAAATCAATACCGGTCATTGAAAAGGAATGTGTTTCAAATGTAAGAAAAAGCCGCAAGGCCGCCAAGCTACTGTTTCTGGTATTTCTGCCACAGATGAGTTAAATTAGCATAGATAAATAGTGAAAATACAGATACCGTGTGCTTTACTTTCAGCAATTTATCTAACTTGTTTTTTTATCGTCTCCCAATGAGATATTTCTTACTCACATCATTCGCAATTGCAATTCAGCTCACAGCGGTTTGTCAGCCCCTTCAATTTCGTACCGGAGGCGGAAATCTCAATAATGGTTTATTCAATTCAACCAATATTCAATACATCTCTATTTTAGAAAATTCAGGTGCTAAAATGACCCGTGTAAACCTGTATCCCTATGATTATTGGGATTTTGTAAATAATGTACCTGAAACAAATTATGCCGATTCATTGCTGTTATATCTTGCGAGCAAAAATATACGTGTAGTTCTGCTTTTTGAACACTATGTCTATTTTGTTTCATTAGGCCAGCCCTTAGGAACCTATTCAAAATGGCAGCAAATCGGTTCTGCATTTGCCAATCGCTATAAACCGGGGAGTGCATTTTTTACTTCAAACGGTTATCCCAATTACGGTATCGAGTATTACACAGCAATCAACGAACCGGATATCGGGCTATATATGCCCAAAACCATTGCCGACGGCCCCGAAAACTATCACGACGCACTTGAAGGATTGGCAGATGGAGTTCATAGCGTTGACAGTTCGTTGAAAGTTATTCCGGGAGGTTTTGCCAGTGAAAACTCAGCCGGAAGTCATACGCTGAATGGTTTTGGAACAGCTATTGCCGATCTTTTCAATAACGGGAAGTTATACGGAATAGATCTTCATACTTACAACGACGTGAGCTATGCGCCAATTTTGAAATGGGATAATACCAACCATGTTGAATTCATGGCATTTCATGATTTTACACAGGTTAAAGCAAGTTGCGGCATTACAGCCAATATTAAGTTTTGTGCTACCGAATTCAGCTTCAAAGAAAATACACAAGGAATAAATGATACGCTGGCAGCTAAAAGACTGCTAACCTGTATTTGGGGAAATCTTGGGGCAGTGTTGAATGATAGCGTGTCGAGCGCTACTGAGTATGCGCTCACCTGGAATTTGTATAATACATTGACTGTGGATCCGGTTTACGGTATGTGTATTACACAAACACCCTATCAACCCACATTGAAAGGGAAGACCTTTAAGCTGGTGATGGATTTATCGAAAGACATGGATTTTACTCATCTTGATCCATTCAATCGCGGCGAATATATTTTGCAGGACACCATAAAAAAAATGTGGGTTTTCCAAAACTACAATATGCTGAGTTCTATTTATGGCTCAACCTACACGATCAGTCAAATTCCTGCTTCAACGGCATATCTTCAGGTGTACGACTGGAGCGGTTTGCGCGCTACGATTCCTAATTTGAACTACAGTAGCTACACATTCACAAATCTTAATGTAAACGAAACTTACATGTTTGTAGCCACATCTGATTTGACAGCAGGATCTTTTGAGCCCTCAAACTCAATACAGCCTCAGGTATATCCCAATCCTTTCGAACAGTTTACAACAATTAATCCGGCTGGCCTAAGCTATAAAGTGTATGATGCCGGATGCAGGCTTGTTGCTTCGGGAACTCCATCTGAAAATAACGTGATAATTGGCTACGACTTTCTTCCCGGAGTATATTTTATCCGATTTGAGAATGGAATAGTTCAGAAATTGATTAAATACTAGGACTCACTCAAAATTGTTTTTAGCGATTTTTCCAAGTATTTTTCGCTATGGCGATCATCTTTTCGCAGGGCATAGTTGGCCCAACAGAATTGTTGGGTGGGCAAGAAAAGAAGAGAAGCCAGAGCGAAAAAGACGCAGCGAAAAATTCGGAAGTGTAATTTTGCGATGAGTTCTAACATTCCACTCAAAATTTGATCGTAACCAGTTTCCCCGATATTTACTGCGAACACTTACATTTGCTTTTCGCAAATGTTTACACCCGCACACCGACACCAGCGTGAGCAACTGCTCAACCAACGTTCCTGCGTAATCTGGCTTACCGGACTTTCTGGTGCCGGAAAAACTACGCTGGCCACCGCACTAAGCAAGCATCTGCATCAAAGCGGAAAACTTTGCACCGTGCTCGACGGCGATGCTCTGCGCGATGGTCTCAACAAAGGCCTCGGATTTTCTGATGCCGACCGCACCGAAAACATTCGCCGCGCTGCCGAAACTGCACGCATCCTGCTCCACACAGGCATCATCACCATTTGCAGTTTCATCAGCCCTACGCACGAAATACGTGCAATGGCAAAAAGTATTATCGGCGAAAACGATTTCATCGAAGTGTTTGTCAATTCATCACTTGCCAGCTGCGAGCAGCGCGATGTAAAAGGCCTTTATGCCAAAGCCCGCCGTGGGGAGATTCCGGCTTTCACAGGCATTACATCACCGTTTGAAGTGCCGCTTCAACCTGCCGTTGAGTTGCGCACCGATCAGCAAACCGAAGCCGAAAGTCTTGCGCAACTGCTGCATTACATTGCCCCGCACATTGAACACGCCTTGTAGTCTTGCCCCGCGTCACACATCCATAAACTCCCACGCCGAGCGGTACGCGCCAATCTCGTCCACGTAATTCAAAAACGATTTGTAAAACGAGTGATTGGCAAGCGTGGCACTGTCGCCAAATACCAGCAGCTTTCGCTTTGCACGTGTTAACGCCACATTCATGCGGCGCGTGTCAGACAAAAAACCGATTTCGCCGTTATCGTTGCTGCGCACCAGACTGATGCAGATAATATCGCGCTCCTGACCCTGAAAACCGTCAACCGTACGCACCGAAAAATGGTGGCGGCTGCCCTCTGCGTAAGGCTGTTCGGCAAGCATTTGTGTGAGTAATTCGCTTTGCTGTTTGTAGGGAGCAATAATACCAATGCGCAGCGGCTCTGCGGTCTGATGCCTGTCATACTGCTCCAGCACACGGCCAAGATGCTTCAGCAGCAGGGCGGCTTCCTCGGGATTCGAAAGGCTAAGTGTTTCGCTATTCTGCTCTTCGCCAAAACCGCATCCCGCTGTATCAATAAACTCCAGCGGACGAATCAGCAAATCATCGTTTTCATCAAAACTCAGCAAATTATCTTTCACCGTGGCATCAGCCTGCAGGCGGTTGTCATAAAATTCGCGGTTTGAGAAATTCATGATGTGCGCGTGCATGCGGTACTGCGTTTCGAGAATGACTGATGCGTGTGGCTGGTTGCGGATGGCGCGCTCAAACAAGGTGTATTTCAATCCGCCGTCTTCCGCCTTTTTCGATTTCACGGTGGGCGGAAGCTGGCAATGGTCGCCGGCAAACACCACGCGGCTGGCGCGGGTAATGGGTATCCAGCTCATCGGCTCCAGAGCCTGCGCGGCTTCATCAATAAACACCGTGTCAAAACGTTTGTCGCGCAGCAACTTTCCGGCTGCTACAACTGGTGTACACGCCACCACCTGCGCCTGCTCAAACTGATCCCACAAAATATAATCTTCTAGCGTAGTGGCATCTTTAAGCAGTTGCCTGGCTTCGTTGTAAAGCAGGTTGCGCTGTTCGCGTTCATCGCGGCCAAAATTGCGTTTGTACTTTTTGGCCATCGCAAAATATTCCTCGGCACGCTTGCGGAATTCTTTCAGCTCCTTGTAATTCGCGTGGCGTGTCATTTTTACGTCAAGCGTATTGTTCATTACTTCATCCGATACGCGTGCCGGATTGCCGAGGCGCAACACATTAATGCCCTGTCGCACCAACCGCTCGGTAAGCAAGTCAACCGCGGTGTTGCTGGGGCTGCATACCAGTACCTGTTTCTCGTGCATCAGTGTGTGGCGTATGGCCTGCACCAGCGTAGTGGTTTTTCCGGTGCCGGGCGGGCCGTGTACAATGGCAATATCTTCGGCGGCAAGAATGGTGCGCACCGCATCGGCCTGCGAGCGGTTGAGTCCTGCGGGTTGCAGGCTTTCGTCTTTTTTCCCAAACGCGGCCTGCTTGTAGCCGTAAAGTATATCGCGTAGCTCGGCAAGGCGGCCGCGCTCGGCGTCCATTACTTTTTGCAACGCAATGAGCATTTCGCGGTATGAGTTTTCGTCAAACAGCAGGTTAATGCCCAGCTTGCCGCGCTCGGCCCAGCCGGGCAGTTCGTCGGTGTTAAACTGTATGCGCATTTTGTTTTGCCACACCTGCCGCACGGTGCCCTGCAGTTTCCAGTTTTCGCTGCCATTTTCGCCGCTGTTGCTGAAAAGCTCAATCAGTTTCCCGTTCGAAAACTGATGCAGTTCGCCAAGCCCCTGCGTGCGTTCTACTTCGATAATCAGGTAATCGCCGGGTGCCAGTTCTTCGGCCACCACCTGCAGCGGATACCAGGTTACACCGTTTTTGCGGCGTTCGGCAATGCTGCACCGCTCAAACTGCGCTACGTATTGCTTGTAATCCTCGTCTTTTTCAATGGCAAGCAGTTGCACAAACTGCTGCAGCTTTTCGCGCAGTTCTTTCACAATGGTTATTTCGCAAAATACAAATCAATGTAAACCGGAAGGTGATCGCTGTAGCCGCCAATGTAGCGGCTGCCGGCGTAGGTGCGGAGCGGGGCGGGGGGATCACCTTTATAATTTTCACCCATTATCCATTCGGGTTTAAAAATTTGTCCCGATGTGGTGGTTACATAATAGCCGCGTTTGGTAAACAGGTTTCCTGAAACAAGCAACTGATCAAACGTGTTTTTTTCTTTTTTGTAGTAATGTGTGCCTTCGCCATTTGCATCAAGTGTGCTCATCATATTGCGTAAACCTGCGCTGAGTGAATCATTCACTTCATGTGCTACGGTTTGCAAACTTGCATCGGTAGGCTCGTCGTTAAAATCGCCCATGGCTATAATCTGTGCGCCGGGCACCGCTTTGGCCACACTGTCGGTAAGTTGCTTCAAACGCTCGGCGGCCATTTTTCGGCGCGGCGCACTTTCTTCCGGCCCGCCCCGGCGCGATGGCCAGTGATTGACAAAAATGCAGAGTGTATCGTTTTTACCCATGATACCTTTTACATACAAAATATTGCGCGTGGGTGGCAATGTGTCTGAAGGCTGCGGCACCAGAAACGGTTTTGATTCAAGCACACGGAAGGCTGACTTTTTGTAAAGCAGTGCCACATCAATACCACGTCCGTCGGGCGAATCGTAGTGTACAATCTGATACTTCTGTTTTTTAAGCGGTGTTTTCTGCGTAAGATCTGTCAGTACACCTTTGTTTTCCACTTCACACAAGCCAATTATTTCGGGGCCGCTGCCGCTGCCAATTGCAAGGATCACTTTTGAAAGCTGCGCAAGTTTTTTATTGTATCGCTCTTTCGTCCACTTCATTTTGCCATCGGGCAAAAACTCTTCATCAATTACGTTTTTATTATCAATGGTGTCGAACAGATTTTCTGTGTTGTAAAAAGCAATACGTGCGGCAGCAGGCGGCTGCGCATCGGCGCAGGCAACAATAAGCAGCGTGGCAAGTGTGCACAGCGAAAAGAGTGTGTGTTTCATAAATACAAAGATAAAGTTCTGTTTCCAGAACCAGGGCAGGTTGTGAATTTACGGCTGAGTTAAGAAATGAGGGGGAAAGTATGCAGGGATTTATATACGGATTTCATTAACTTGCTCTTGGCAAACACCGGGGCAATCAGTGTCTCAGGAAACATTCTCCCATGTACAGGCAAGTACTATTGTTATTCATTGTAATGTGTGCTGCTTTGGTTTCACAGGCACAACCGTATTGGCTGCAAACAGCAGGTGGTGTGGGAAATGATGAGGGGACTGATGTATGTACTGATGCTTCGGGCGATGTATTTAGTTGTGGCTACTTCAGTGCAGGTGCATCTTTTGGGCCGAATTCACCAGCCAACTCGGGTATTACCGATGTTTTTCTGGCTAAAATTGATAATTCCACAGGCAGTTACATGTGGGTGCGCAGCGGCGGCGGTTCCGGTAGCGACAGGGCACTGAGCACCTGCACGGATGCTTCAGGAAACAGCTACATGACGGGCTTTTTCGAAGGCACGGCCTTTTTTGGTGCACAATCCGTAACCTCAGCCGGGTCGCAGGATATGTTTGTGGCCAAGTACGATGCATCGGGCAATTTGCTTTGGGTGCGCAACGGCGGAGGTGCACTGGCCGATGCCGGTAACGGTATTGCAACCGATGCCGCCGGCAACGTAATTGTTACCGGCGAATTTTCGGGCACTGCTACTTTCGGCGCTGCATCACTCACCAGCCTCAATGGCTCTATGGATGTGTTTACCGTAAAGTACGATGCCGCCGGCAATGTACTTTGGGCCGAAAAAGGCTCCTCACGCCAGACCGACCGCGGTTTCGATGTAAGTACCGACGCTGCAGGTAACATCTTCATCACCGGTCAGTTCAGTGATACCATCACGTTTGACCTGCCGCATAACAACGTATCGCAAAATGCGGTATTTGTTGTCAAGTACGATGCTTCGGGCAACGAACAATGGTTCCGGCGCATTGCCGGCGGAGGCTTCAATATTTCCAACGGCATTCACACCGATAACAACGGCAATGTGCTTGTAACCGGCGATTTTCAGGGAACCATTAACATTTACCTGCCCTCATCCACACCCACCCTCAGCGGCACATACACCGAACATATCTTCCTGCTGCGTTTCAACAACAGCGGCGGGCTCGACTGGTCGGTGGCGGCTTCCTCCTTTTCGCCGGTTACATCGCGCAGCGTTACTTCCGATGCCGCCGGTAATTATTATATCGCTGGCATGTTTCGCTGTAATATGGAGCAGTTTGCCCAACAGTATGGCAACAGCACATTCCGAACAGTTGGCTTTAATGATGTGTTTGTAGCCGCCTACAGCAACACCGGCGCGTGGCAATGGAGCCGGCAGCTTGGCGGGCAAGGAAATGATTATGTAGGAGGCATTGATATTTCCGGCACCAGTCAGGTTGCCCTCTCCGGCAGCTTTCCCGCGCAGCTGCATGTGCCCGCAAATCCGGCAAATTTTCTTACACTGTCCACAGTGCCATCCGCTAACGTGGTGGCCCCGCCTGTATTCTGCACCGATCCAAATTACAACAGCTACCGGACAGCCGTAACCGCCGGCAGCAGCGATGTATTTGCCGGTTTACCCATCGACCTCAGCCGCCAGCCTTATGATTACTACCACCACAACCCACCCACCGGCTGCAACCGCGATACATTACCGCTTTGCATCCGAGATGATCAGTTAGCCTACAACTGCACCGGCGATACATTTTATGTGTGTGAATCAAACACACCGCTCATCATCGGCGCTGCTACACAAACCATGCTCACGCCTGCAACAGGTGGCGGCATCGGCCCCGACTGGACTTACCAGTGGGCACCCGGGCCTTCTTCACCCACCATGCAGGTGTACAACACAGGAACCTATTCTGTTACCATCACTTCGCCTGATGGATGCTATACAGATACTGATGATGCACACGTAATTGTAACTCCCGGACCACCGCTGCCTACCATTACAGACGGGGTAAGCATAAATGTAAACGACTCAGTCACTACACCAGTTATTCTTTGTGCGGATTCTGTACTTCTATCGGCGGGAAATCTCGGTAATTATCAATACCTGTGGACAACCCCTGTGGGGCCGGTTACAACTTCTTCGTTTTATGCGATGCAAAGCGGACAGTATATTATCACAGTTACAGATACTGCGGGCTGCACCGCTTCAACTACTGTAGATATTACGCTCGACGAGCCTTTGAGTGTAATTAACGATACAATGATACTGATGCTTGATACGGATGGAAATGATTCGATAGCTATTTGTGATGATGTGTTTGTGGAAGTATTTATTTATGATCAGATTACAAACCCCACCGGATCAACTCAAATTTGTATTGACGATGTGCTGTCACTCAACTGGACAGTTTCTCCCACAACCGGCATTTATCTTGTAGGAAACAGTGCCTGCATAGGTACGTTTGATGTCGATTCTACCGGCTATTATACCTTCACCGCTCAACTGATACGCGGCAACGCCTGCGATACCGATACCGTTGTATTGGTAAGGCAATACTACATTGAAGTATATCCCGATCCGGGCAATGTGATTTTGCCTGCCGTGATAACCGGAAACACATCCATCTGCCCCGGCGATTCTACGCTGCTTGTGGCTTCGGGCCTGCCTTCGTATGCATGGAGCAGCGGACAAACAAACGACAGCATCTGGGTGTCACAGCCCGGCTTTTACAGTGTGCAGTATTTCAGCAGTGTAACCAATCAATATGGGTGTACAGGCACAACAATAGGTTTTGTCGGGGTTACGGTTACCATAAGGCCAATACCAATCGTCACCATGCTCCCCTCAAACGGATTGATTTGTCCGGGCGATTCGGTGCAGTTGTTTTGTACCGGCACAGGCAATTTCATCTGGTACGGACCCAACGGAATTCTGCCCGTGAATGATTCAATTATCTATGTCACCAGCGGAGGAAATTATTATTGTGTGAATACGGGTGTGGGTACTGATACCTGCGAACTCGTGTCGAATACGGTTGCTGTGGTGCAGTACAACACGCCGTTTTTGCAGGCTTCGCCTGATGATGTGCTTTGCCCCGGCGAAACCGTTACACTTAACGTAGTGGCCAGCGGTGCCACTGCTATTCAGTGGGTATTCCCATTCAGCGGAAGTGCTCTTACACAGCAGGTAAGTCAGCCGGGCACATACAGCTGTTATGTAACCTCGTGCAACATTACCACACTAACCGCTGTTGATATTGCCGCATCGTATGTTACTGCGCAGGCTACTTGGATTGGCCCTGATCCGGTGTGCGAGGGCGATTCCACACTGCTCATTGCCAACAGCAATGCCTCCTATTCCTACAACTGGCTGCCCGGAAACACAGGGAATAATGACAGCGTTTTTGTATATGCCACCGGCACGTATGTAGTAGCTGTTACCGATACATTAAACTGCACAGTTTATGATACCCTGCAGGTGGCCTTCCAGCAAAACACCCTCCTTCCGCCCGATCTGACTACATCGCCTGTTTGCATCGGGCTTGTAGCCACCATTCAGGCGCAGGGCAACGGCGGTGTGGTTTGGTACACCACAAACGGGCAACAGGTGGGTGCAGGAAGTCCGTTTATTACCGGTCCGCTGTTTACAGATACCACACTCATTGCATACATAGAATCGGGTGCCTGCCGCAGTGCGGCAACTCCTGTGCTGGTAGATGTGGAGGAATGCGATCAGAATGCGCCCAACGTGTTTACACCTGATGGCGATGGAGTAAACGATTTATTCACCGTGTATATTCCTTACGGTGAAGATTTGCGCATTGAAATATACAATCGCTGGGGACAACTGCTTAATGTGGTAACCGATGTGAACGCGGGCTGGGACGGCACGGTAATGCAAACCGGGCGCCCGGCATCTGATGGTGTTTACTATTACATTGCTTCTGCAGTGGTGCCCGGTAGCGGCCCGGTAAAAATTGCCGGCTTCCTGCATCTTATCCGCGGAGGCGGACAATAGGCCAGTTCGGCATTGCACATTTACATTATTGTTTGGGCATCTGACGGCGCGTGCGCAGCGAGTCGGCCATGCTGGTGAGCAACTGTCGTACAAACTCCGGACGCTCTTCGGTTATCATGTGGCCGGCGCCTTTCAGACGGATAAATCGGTTTTTCTTATCGGGCAGTTTTTTCTGCAGCCAGCTTAAGTTGGCCGTATCGGCAATCGCATCGTTGTCGCCCTGCACAGCAGTAATGGGTACACGAATACTGTCCCACAACGGTTCCAGCCTTCGCAACTCGTCGCGATGTGTAAACTTCTCGTCCGATGCTCGGTTTATGGCGGCCGGAAACATCCATCGCATCACTTTACTGTTTGCAGGTTTGCTGAACCACCAGAATTTTTCAAGCTCAGGCGCCACCGCAGGCGCAATCAGCAATAGCTCCGATACATCCTGCGGATAGTCGGCCGCTAGCCGTGCAGCAATCGGCGCACCGTATGAACGCCCAACCACCAGCACACGCCGCCCGTTTCGCATCGAATCAATAAGCGGATGAATGCGCCGCGCCTGCTCTTCAATTGATGTTACCGCCCGCCGCCCTGATTTTCCGTAGCCCGGCCTGTCAACCGATAACAACTGCATATGCTTTTGCAACAACGTGTCATCAATATAGTCCATATACCCGTACCAGGCTCCCGGTGCGCCATGTATTAACACTACCAGTGGCAACGTATCCGATCCTGAGAGCGCGAAATGAACTCCGGAAGTATCATTTAAAGGGTATTTTCCAAAATGCGGACGAAACTTTTTCTTGTGATAATGCGCCTCTATATCACTGTCACTCAGGATATGACGCTTAAAACAGCTCTGTTGGAGAATGAGTATCAGGCCGGTACAAACAAACAAAAGACGAAGCGGGTTATTCATTGAAAACGATGATGAAAAATTCATTACTGCAATGTTAATAACTGATCTAAAGGCTCTTTTGTTACATTTTTAAGATTTTTTTACATTTGAAATCGCTCAACTCTTATCCAGTCTCCCCGATGCGTAACATTGTTTTATTAGTAGTCCTATTCCTTGCAGGAATTCCCATTTCTGCCTTTGCACAAAACAGCCGTGTGCCGGCATCCTACATTTCTGCCACACCGCTTGATAAAGCTGTTCAGCTCACATGGTCTGCATTTGCCGAAAACACGGTATCATTCGTACTTGAAAAATCGAGAAACGGAGTTGTGTATGATACCATTACTTCCGGTCAGACTTTTCAGGTAAATACTGATCATATAGAAACAGACTTTTCTCCCTACGAAGGTACTTCATGGTATCGGTTGCGTATGACTGATGCTGCCGGAAATGTATCTTACTCCAACGTGGTACCTGTGCGTTTTCTGCAGGGCAATCCTATTCCGCTCTTTACCCCGCTTGTTGAAAGCAGTAAGGAAGATGATACACTGCTTGTGGTTGTTACAGACAATACGGGCAATGAATACTACTCGAAAGTGATTATCAATATTGACGGTAATCCCGTGCTTGCAACCGACCTGGAAAATCGGCTTCACAGCGGTTGCTACCAGATTGTAGCCTGCTCTGATCAGAATTTCTACTCGCGTTCGCTTACTGTACGCTAAATATTCTAATGTGTATGAATGAGGAGGACCACCTGTGGTTCTCCTTTTTTTTGAGATGTATGACCGGAAATTTGTTGTAAACTAAATTATCTGCAACACAAGATCGTTGATGTAAACAACCAGTTTGAATCAATTGAGCGTAATCCTGAAAAAATATTTCCCCCTTCAAAACCCTTGTTAATATTGCGTTTCAGCTATGTGTTCGGGTATTTGAGAAAATATTTTTTGCATTGCCTCTTGATAAATTGAAAAACTACTCGTTACATTTGCACCGTAAATCAATCAAAGAACTCAAATGTTTATCCACAGCAACTCACCCATAGGTCTGCAGGCCGATCGCAAGGAACTTGTGTTCCTTACCGCTGCGCCGCTGCGTGCTGTGTGATGAATGAAACCATAATTCACTCACCCAAAACGCCCGGCGAACCACAAACGCCGGGCGTTTTGGCGTTTTTACACACATGATCAGCCAGTACAAACACATGCTGAATTTTTCACTTGTCATATCCGCACCGTGCGCGGATGTACGCAAGTATGGAATTGTACTGTCTGGCCGAAAGAAAATCGGATCCGTTTGTTTTGCATTACAGTGATGTAATGGAAAAACACAAAACCCGGATCCACATACGATCCGGGTTTTTTTATGCCCTGATCTGAAAAAATGAATTGTTCGTTGACATACTGTAATTCTTGCAGGAGCCGCATTTTCAGGACATCGTAACCCGATTCCGTGCCGGTTCCCTTCCGGTGTTAACCCCAGGCTCCTGCATACATTGCTTCGTGGCGCAATTGGTTAGCGCAGCAGATTTTTACTCTGCGGGTTGAAGGTTCGAGTCCTTCCGGGGCAACATTGTTGCATGGCGCAATCGGTTAGCGCAGGTGTCTTATACGCACCCGGATGAAGGTTCGAATCCTTCTGCAACAACTTACTTCTTGCCGCGCCGGTAGCTCAAACGAAAGAGCAGCCGTTTGTATGGTGTGTAAAGGTTAAAGCCCTTTCCGGCCGGCAAATTCAGGACGAGTAGCTCAGCTGGCAGAGCACCGGTTTGAAAAACCGGCCGCAGAGGTTCGACTCCTCTCTTGTCCGCAATGGCCGCAGCAATGCAGCCACAACAGGGTTGATAGCTCAACGGGAAGAGCACCCGACTACGGATCGGGAGCGTACAGGTTCGAATCCTGTTTAACCCTCAAAATGGTAACAATGGTGCAATGGCAGCACGCCGGTTTGTGGCACCGGAAATCAGGGTTCGATTCCCGTTGTTGCCCTTTACAAATTGGTTTAAAATAATTCACACAAAGAACAAATCACACAAACACAAAATGAGTCATGACCAACATCTCACACATTCGGATCATGCTCCGGACAGAAGGTGTTCGGATCGTGGCCGGCAACGAAACCACACACGGAGTTATTTCGCCTGTTGTTACCGAAATAGCTCCTGATGATGACTGTGACAACGATTAATGATGTTAAACCTTGCGGCCGCCGGGCTGCAGTAAAAGCAGAAAGGAGATGCGATGAAAAAAAATCCGGTTCACAACGAGTTCGTGTTCGACGAACGACCGGTTTGTGTGTATGGCAACATGTACATCAAGCCTCAGGTAAATTCAATGCCGGTGCGCGTGTTTCTTACTGCAGCCCGGCACATCAATACTTTAATTCATAAAGTAAGTCTGTATGGCAAAATTATCTCTTACCGCAAAAGACCTGCGCCGCCTTGGTTACACACCTGATGCGGCGGTGAGCACGGCTTTGCGCGTAATGCACAAGCATTACAAACATCACAGCGCGGCAGAAGTGCTTCAGCTGCTGCGTGAAATACTTAAAACGCCCGATGCGTTTGAAGCCGATGAAGTGCTTGGCGAAATTGCCACGCATTTTATTGAAGCCAAAGAAGAAGAAGTACCGCAGCAGGAACTGCGCAGCAAGCCTGCCGATATTTTCATCTTCGGTGCTGAACATGTGGATCATGCTGCCATCGACCAGCTGCGCAGTGCGGCGCGCTTACCGGTGGCTGTAAGCGGTGCGCTTATGCCTGATGCGCATTCGGGATACGGCCTGCCAATTGGCGGTGTGCTGGCTACTGAAAATGCGGTAATTCCTTACGGTGTGGGCGTTGACATTGGCTGCCGCATGTGTTTAACGGTGTATGATTTGCATGCGTATGAACTCAATCGCAAACACAAGCAACTTGAAACAGCCTTGCTGCGCCACACTTATTTCGGCTCCGGCCGCGAACTTGGCAAAGCAAAAGAGCACGAAGTAATTGACCGCCCCGAGTTTGGCGAACTTGCCTTGCTGCGCAAACTTCAGGGCAAGGCCGCAAAACAGCTGGGCACTTCGGGCTCAGGCAATCATTTTGTAGAATTCGGTGAAGTGGAAATTCTGGCCGACTGGCCCGAACGCAACCTCAAAGCCGGGCGTTACATCGGGCTGCTTTCGCACTCAGGCTCGCGCGGGCTGGGCGCTTCCATTGCCACGCATTACACCGAAGTAGCCAAACAATGGTGCAAGCTGCCGCGTCAGTTGCAGCACTTGGCCTGGCTGCCCATGGACTGGTTTGAAGGGCAGGCCTATTGGAAAGCCATGAACCTTGCCGGCGACTATGCATCAGCCTGCCACGAAGTGATTCACCAAAGCATCACGCGCGAAATTGATCTTACGCCGCTGGCGGTGATTGAAAACCACCACAATTTTGCGTGGAAGGAAATTCACCACGGCCGCGAAGTAATTGTGCATCGCAAAGGTGCTACACCGGCTGCTAAAGACGAAGCCGGCATTATACCCGGTTCCATGACTGCGCCCGGATTTATTGTGCGCGGCCGTGGCGAAACTACTTCGCTGCATTCCGCTTCGCACGGTGCCGGGCGATTAATGTCGCGTTCACGTGCCAAAGAGTCCATCACCCGCAATGCCATGCATGCGTTGCTTCAGCAGCACGGCGTAACCTTGCACGGCGGCGGTTTGGACGAGGCCCCGCAGGCCTACAAAAATATCAACGAGGTAATGCACGCGCAGCAAAACCTTGTGGATATTGCCGGCACTTTCCGTCCGCGTATTGTGCGTATGGACGGGTAAAATGAAAACAGCCGTTCCGGCGCTCCGCTTCACTTATCGTGTTGTTGTCAAAAAATAAGGAGCATGCAGGAACGGCTGTTTTCTTCTCTTGTTGTTTCACCGGATTTATTATTTTTCAAAAATAATTATCCGGTGTTTCTTTTTTACACCTCGTGACTTATGCTCAAAAAACAGGGGAGCAACAACAAAGCCTGTTTCCCGACGTTTACGTTGAAAGCGCTTTATGAAAAAAGTGTCAGTAGTTTTTTGGTTGTTTTTTTTCAGTGCAAACTTTGTAATTGCGCAGGAGAGTCTGCGTTTTCAAACCGTCGATATGTTGCGGCTTCGCGGAGTATTTAAGCAAACAGCAACCGATACGGTAATGAAAATTGAACGGCTTGCCGCACTCAAATTTCATACGCTGCTTAATGCATACCGCCGGGAGAATAAACTCGACACACTGCGTTTTAACGATACGCTCTGGCTGGCTTCGCGCAATCATAATATCTGGATGATTGCAAACAAACAACTCAGCCATTCGGAAGAAAAAGACACGCCTTCGTTTACCGGCGAAGATCCCGGCGACAGATACGAATTTGTGGCAAAAGACAAAGCAAACTGTTCGTGGACGGGAGAAAATTGTTTATACAATTTTTCTTACGGAAGTACGATTGAGAAAGCGGCCGATAATATTGCGCGGTCGGCCATATCACAATGGAAAGCATCGCCGGGGCATAATGCCAATATGCTTCGTGAGCGGCACCGGCAGCATGGTGTGGCTTTTAATATTGGTGAAGACGGCCGTTGCTGGGGTACCGATTTATTTACCGACGGGCCTTATTACAGCACATACACCGACAGTAAAAATACCAGTACGGCATCCACGGCACAAACAACCGAGAAGCGCAAACGGTTTGTGCAGGCACAGGCTGAGGCTGCGTTAAAAGACAGACTCTACTCGGCTTCGGGGCAGTCAAAGCAACAGGCATTTTTGGAAGAAGCTGCACAGCAGCATGCTGCATACCTCAGTGTAAATCGTAAAACATTTGGACATGATGAGGTTGAAGGCAAACGTTTTTTCACCGGCGTTTCACCCGAAAAACGGTTCAAAAAAGCGGCAGGCCTCAAATCAAAAAAGCTGCTCAAAAATTATTCGCTCAAAGAAAGTATAGCAAGTGCAAGTTATCATATTGATGATTTTGAAGCCGAGCAGGCTGCGCAGGAATTACTGCTTTTGCTTAACTCGGAGCAAAAAGGCAGCGGCTCCGGATCGCTTGTGGGCTTTGGCATCAGTATGAAACGGAGCAAGAATGTGATTACGGTAATTGTAGTGCGGGTGGAGTTGATTGGGAAGGGTGGGTGAATTACTTCTCCCACCTCGACGGCGTACGTGCATAATTCGGGTAGCCTGCGCATTCTTCGCAATAAAGTTCGCGCGCTCCTTCGTGGTCGAATAGCTGGAAACTTACATTGCAGGGGCCTGTAAAAATTTCGCACCATTCATTGTGTGTCAGGTAACTTCTTGACCAGCGAAGCAATTCAAGATACTCGTTGAAGTAGGCTGAGTCGGCTTCTTCGTAATGCGTGTAATGCAGTTTGATGTAGAGGATTAATGCTTCGTGATTGGGTTCGGGCTTTGTGGCAATTGGATTAATTATTTGATAGGCCATCCTCACGGCATCGTGTTCAATGCAATATTTTGCCAGCTTTACACCTATGCTGTCATTCATTCGTCCGTTTTGCCAGTAGCGGTTAATTTCATATAAACTGGCAAATACATTATCCTTAAACTTTTTACCCTTTTCTTCGTAGTAAGGCACGGCAAGATAATGCCATGTTACGGTTAAGTCCTCAATTACATTTTGCATGGAATCAGGCGCGTGTGTGGCGAGCCAGTTGAGTAAATTGAGAAATACTTCAGGATCGTCGCCTGATAGCGGATTGTTGAGAATGCCGTAGCGGAGATAGAGTTCGGTTGCACAGAATACGGGTTCCCAATATTGGGTAAGTAAATTGTTACTGGCAATCAGATATGATTCATTGAAAAGTTTTCTGTCTGCTTTGAGCGAGTCGGCCTTGTTATCGAGATGGTAACGCACCATCCATGCCTGCCGCCAGCGCAAGGTGTGAAAGATTTCCTGCGGAGGAAATTTTCGTTTGCGGAAGCATTGCGTGTCTGCTTTTTGCTGCAACAGTAAACTGAATTCGTAAGTCTGCAGGCGGGAGAGAGAATCGAGGTAATGTGGTTTGAAAACAGATTTAAGGGTGCTGTCTGTCCATGCTTTGTAATGTTCGCCGAGCCACTCGCAGGTAGGTTTAGGGGCGGGCTGAATGGATACCTGCAGTGTAATACGCGCGTAGCGTTGTTTTGAGAGCCACGGTTCGGCCATGTTGGCGATGGCAGTGTCGAGCAGCATTTTTTTGACTTCTTCGTGGCTTTTGCCTTTGAAAGTGGCCAGTGCAGGTATGCGTTGAATCTGCTTTTCGAACAAGGGCCAGTTCTCGTCGGTTTTTATGGTAAAGGGAAACGTATCGCGCTGGGTAGTTTGCATGGCCTGTACAATAGATTGTGAGCGGCGTTGCTGAAGTTGCTTGTTAACAGCTTCGCTGCCTTCAACTGAAGCATAGGCTTCGATTTGTGCGCTGTGTATGTAGAATGCCGATGTGGAAAGCGAGTCGAGAAAAGGCCGGATGTCTTTTGGCACGTACTCGTATTTGTTTTGTTCGAACGGCACGGTAAATGTGCGCCGGGCCTTTACGGGTTTGAGCTGAAGTGAATCGGGGTAAAACGAAACCGGATGATCGGAGGTAACTGCATATTTCCAGTCTTCGCCACAAAAGGAAGTGAAATGTTTAATCATACACACCTGCTTTTTCTGAATCACTACAAGGTTATATTCTATATAACCAGAAGTGTTCCTCGGCACTTTCCCTAATGCAATTTCAAAATACTCGGCGTCGTACGGATAAGAAAATACTTTATTCCATACCATCAATTTTCCGCGCAGAGAAAGGCTGTCGTCGCTTTGTGAAGCAAGCTGAATTTTTTCGCGGAATTTATAAGGCTTCTTTTTCTTAAAACCTTTCTTTAGTTTTTTCTTGTACAATGGTTTCAGCACACGGCCATTGAAAAGGCATTGTCTGTTTCTGCGGCTTGGTTTTTCGTAAAACTGCGGGTTGCCGCAATCAACAGGTTTATAGGTAACAATTTCGGCGGCCAGCCCGTCGCGGCGGTTGTTGAGCAGCCATTGCATGTATTCGGTGTCTTTGGTGCGGAAATAAATTTTCCCGTTTTTCACAAACATCGTAGTGCCGCGTCCCGGAGTAAACTGTCCGTCCATGCAAAATGCGCAGGTGGTGAGTGTGTCCTTGGGTGCTTTAAGTTTCCACGCATGCTTTACACTGTGCGGCTGGTGCGATACCTGACTGAATGATGAGGTAACGGGAGGCGGCACAAAAGTGGAATAATCAAACGCTGAATCTTCGGCTGGTGTGTAGGGTTTGTAGCCTGCGCGTGTGCCAAATACCTGTGCGGCGTAGTATTTTCCTGTTTTGGGGTTGTATGCTACGGCAACACCGGTAAACTCATAACCGGGAGTAATTATGTTCTGGTAATGACCGGGCGAGTTTACCCAGCCGGTTACCATGTTGCGGGCCATTTGCCCGTAGGTATCATTTACATACACATTATCGTGTTTGTCTTTGAGTGGCTGGTGTGCAAATGTGAACAGACAATTTTCGCCTACGCCAGAAAAGCCGGTGCCGCCGCAAAAGGCCACACGGTCTGACGGAGCGAAGCGGTTTTTAAACTCAGGTTCATGGTGTGTGAGTTTGTTTACCGAGTCCATGTAGTCCGCATGCAGGGTGGCTGCTTTGTAGAGCCAGATGTCGTTGCGAAGGGGTGGGAGGTTGTGCGCGATGCGTACACTGTCCACGCCGGTTTTTACAAGATGTTCGAGGTATTTTATGTTAACGCCTGAAGCGGGCAACGGATCATCGGGCGATTGTGCAAGGCAATTTACGCCGATGAACATCAACAGGGTTAAAAGCAAACGATGATGCATATTTGCGGGGTTTTTGCAAATATACACCATCGTTTGGAGAGAATAATTTAATACCCCAGCACCGGCCCCAGCCAGCGTTCGGCCTCTTCCACGCTCCAGCCTTTGCGGCGGGCGTAGTCTTCTACCTGATCCTTGCGGATTTTGCCTACGCCGAAGTAATGACTACCGGCATGCGCAATGTACAAACCGGAAACGGCGGCGGTGGGTACCATGGCGAGGCTTTCGGTGAGCGTGATGCCGGCGTTTTCTTCGGCATTGAGCAGGCGGAAGAGGGTGAGTTTTTCGGTATGGTCGGGCTGCGCGGGATAGCCGGGCGCGGGACGTATGCCTGAGTAGGCTTCGTGAATGAGCTGTTCGTTGGTGAACGTTTCATCGGGTGCATAGCCCCAGATTTCCTTGCGCACTTTTTCGTGCAGATGCTCGGCAAAAGCCTCAGCCAAACGGTCGGCAAGGGCTTTGAGCATAATGGCGCTGTAGTCGTCGTGCTGTGCTTCAAACTCCGCCACTTTTGCATCAATGCCAATGCCGGTGGTTACCGCAAAGCCGCCGATGTAATCTGTTTTTCCGTTTTGTGCGGGTGCCACAAAATCGGCAAGCGCCACGTTGGCCTGTGCAGCCGGTTTGCGTGTTTGCTGGCGTATGGTGTGAAACACGGCGGTAACATTGCTTCGCGTATCGTCGGCATATACTTCAATATCGTCGCCTTTGGCATTGGCGGGCCAGAGCCCAACCACCGCGCGCGCACCGAGCCAGTTTTCGCTAATAATTTTTTCGAGCATCTGCTGCGCATCGGCAAAGAGCTTTTTCGCTTCTACGCCGCGCTCGGCATCGTCCAGAATTTTCGGATAGCTGCCTTTCATTTCCCAGCTGTGAAAGAACGGCGTCCAGTCGATATACGGCACTAATTTATCCAGCGGATAATTGTGGAGGACGGTAATCCCTTTTTGCGCCGGACTTGCCGCAGTGTAGTTGTTCCAGTCAATAGCGAAACGGTTTTGCCGCGCTTCGTTAATTGAGATAAACTTGTCGGCACTTTGTGCGCGTTCGTTTTGTACACGCACGCGTTCGTAATCGGCGTTTACTTCTTTCACCAGATTTTCGCGCTGATCGTCGGAAAGCAAGGCTGTGGCTACAGGCACACTGCGCGAGGCATCGTTTACATGAATTACCGGATGTGCATAGTGCGGTGCAATTTTCACCGCAGTGTGTACGCGCGATGTGGTGGCACCGCCAATGAGCAGCGGGGTTGAAAAGCCCAGGCGGCTCATCTCTTTTGCCACATGCACCATCTCATCGAGCGAAGGTGTAATGAGTCCGCTCAGGCCAATAATATCAGCGCCTTCGGCTTTGGCGCGTTCCAGAATTTTATCGGCGGGCACCATCACGCCCATATCCACAATTTCAAAATTATTACAGGCCAGCACCACGCCCACAATATTTTTACCAATATCGTGTACATCGCCCTTTACAGTGGCAAGCAACACTTTGCCCGCACTGCGGCTGTTTTCACTTTTCTCGGCTTCGAGATAAGGTGTAAGATAGGCCACGGCTTTTTTCATTACCCGCGCACTTTTCACTACCTGCGGTAAAAACATTTTACCTGCACCAAACAAATCGCCCACCACATTCATTCCGTCCATCAACGGCCCTTCAATTACCTCGAGCGATTTGCTGAACATTTGCCGTGCTTCTTCCACATCGGCATCAATGTAATCAGTAATACCTTTTACCAGCGCGTGTGTGAGGCGTGAGCGCACATCTTCCTTGCGCCACTCTTCATCTTTTTCGGCTTTCTTGCCGGGGCCTTCGCCTTTTAGTTGTTCGGCAAACGTAATGAGGCGCTCGGTAGCATCGTCTCTGCGATCAAGCAGTACGTCTTCCACGCGCTCCAGCAGGTCTTTCGGAATTTCGTCATACACCTGCAGCTGGGCCGGATTTACAATACCCATGTCCATGCCGTGTTTGATGGCATGATACAGGAAAGCCGCATGAATAGCTTCGCGCACGTGGTCGTTACCACGGAAAGAGAATGACACATTGCTTACACCGCCACTTACCTTTGCATGCGGAAGATTTTCCTTAATCCATTTTGTAGCAAGGAAAAAGTCGAGCGCGTTGCGGCGGTGTTCTTCCATGCCGGTGGCTACCGGGAAAATGTTCGGATCGAAAATAATATCCTGTGGCGGGAAATGAACCTGCTGCGTAAGTATATCGTAGGCGCGTTTGCAAATATCAATGCGTCGCTGATAGGTGTCGGCCTGACCATTTTCGTCAAAAGCCATTACAATCACTGCAGCGCCGTAGCGGCGAATGAGTTTGGCCTGCCGGATAAACTCGGCTTCGCCTTCCTTGAGTGAAATGGAGTTAACGATTGCTTTGCCCTGCACGCGTTTCAGGCCGGCTTCAATTACGTTCCATTTGGAGGAGTCGATCATTACCGGCACGCGGGCAATATCGGGTTCGGCGGCAACCAGATTCAGGAAGCGCACCATAGCGCCTTCCGAGTCGAGCATGCCTTCGTCCATGTTTACGTCAATTACCTGTGCGCCGCCTTCCACCTGATCGCGTGCAATGGCAAGGGCTTCATCGTATTTCTGTTCGGTAATTAAGCGTGCAAATTTGCGTGAGCCGGTTACGTTGGTACGTTCGCCCACGTTCATGAAATTGCTTTCGGGCCGCAGTGTAACGGGCTCGAGTCCGCTCAGGCGCATGTGTTGCGGCAGCATGGGTACAGGGCGCGGCTTTGTTTGCGCGGCGTATTCGGCAATTTTACGAATATGATCGGGTGTGGTGCCGCAGCAGCCGCCCACAATATTCAGAAAGCCGTTTTGCAAAAAGTCATTTACCTGCACGCCCATCTGTTCCGGCGTTTCGTCGTATTCGCCAAACTGGTTGGGCAGCCCTGCGTTGGGGTAGCAGCTTACGTAGAAGGGCGATTTCTGCGCGAGTTCTTCAATGTACGGACGCATCTGTGCCGCGCCCAGTGCGCAGTTCAGGCCCACACTCAGCAGGTCGATGTGTGCCACTGAGTTCAGAAATGCTTCGGTAGTCTGGCCCGAAAGTGTGCGGCCGCTGGCATCGGTAATTGTGCCTGAAACCATTACCGGTATGCGCAATCCGCGTTGTTCGGCAATGCTGTCTATTGCAAACAGTGCTGCTTTGGCGTTGAGTGTATCAAAGATGGTTTCCACGAGCAGCAAATCCGATCCGCCGTCGAGCAGGCCGTTTATCTGTTCGCTGTAGGCCGCTACAAGTTCATCGAAATCAACCGCGCGGAAGCCGGGGTCGTTTACATCGGGCGAGAGTGATGCGGTGCGGTTGGTGGGGCCCATGGCGCCGGCCACAAAGCGTGCGCGGCCGGTTTGTGCGGTGTATTCGTCGGCCGCCTGTCGGGCTAATTTGGCGGCTTCGACGTTCATTTCATACGCCAGTGCTTCCATCTGGTAATCGGCCAGCGAAATGCGTTGTGCGTTGAAGGTGTTTGTTTCGATAATATCAGCGCCCGCATCAAGGTAGGCGCGGTGAATATCGAGAATGATTTGCGGCTGGGTGAGCACCAGCAAATCGTTGTTGCCTTTCAGGTCGTGCGGCCACTGCGCGAAGCGTGCGCCACGGTAATCGGCTTCTTCGAGTTTGTGGCGCTGAATCATGGTGCCCATTGCACCGTCAATGACAAGCACCCGTTTTTTGAGTTCGCTGCGTATATCTTTCATAAATCGAGGTCAGTTCAGTATGCCGTGAAAAGCGCGGCAGTGATAGCGCATGGTCACGGTGCCGTTTTCCTGGTAGCGGAGAAATATTTTTTTGAGTACGTTTTTCATAAACCCGAATTCGGGGTGCGTTTCATCGGGCATGTACGACGAGGAAAGCACGCGTCCGATCAGGCCTTCGAATGTGAGCAGCTGTACGTTTTCGGTAGCGGTTTCGCGCCAGTTGCCTTCGCCCCAGAGTTTGTTGAAGGAGGCTTCACCAAATTGCTTGTGATCTACTTTGGCATAATCAATGGCGAAGTAGCGCAGGGCATCTTCATACACTTCCGAAAAGCCGTCGCCCTGTGTAATGCGGTCGTTCCAGATGAGGACTACCTGTCCGCCGGGTTTGAGTATGCGGCGGAATTCGGCGGCAGTTTCGGGTGAGTCAAACCAGTGCCAGGCCTGGGCGGCCGCAATGGTGTTGATGCTTTGCGCGGTAAGTCCGGTGTTTTCTGCAGTTCCTGCATGCCAGTTCACGAGCGGCTGCATTGCGGTAAATTCACAACCGGCATTTCGCATGGGTTCGTTGGGTTCTACAGCCTGCACGGTATGCCCGTTTTGGGCAAACAGCATGGCTGATATTCCTGTGCCTGCGCCAATGTCGGCAATCACATCGCCGGGAGTAAGCGCGCCGTTTTGCCGCAGGGCATCGTAAAGTGCCTGCGGATAGCCGGGACGCCATTTTACGTAGTTGGCCACGCGGCCTGAAAAACGTTCGGTAGTTTGGCTCATACTCTGCTTTTTCAAACAAAAAAACCTCCCCTGTGTTCAGTCAGAGGAGATTCCGAGGTAGGGTATGCCTTGCAGCCGGAAGCACACTGACTTATCTTCACTCCGTTTGTTGGAGCAGGAAGTGGCACCTTCATAGCCTGAGCCGTGGGTTGCCAAGGTTTCGCAGGGCACAGTCCCTCCACCTTTCTGGATAAGTTGTTTTGTTTGAGAACGTGGTGCAAATATAGGTTTTTAAACCGTAGCAACAGGGTGTTTAAGGCATTACGAAAATCAAAATAAGAAAATGAAAGGTGCGTAGGGGTATTAGTTATTGTTCCTGTCTTGTTAGTGTATCTCCCAGTACAATGATTCAAAAATTATGGCATGTGCAGTAACCCTTTTGGTGCATTATTCGTCACAAGGCAGCTGTTGAATGCTTGTTTTTGTATCTTTAAAACCTCTCACCACTACACCATTATGCCTCAACCAGAAAAATCATTTCAACGGCTATTTTTGCTGTTGTTGCTGTTGTTTCCCGGATTTCTGCTTCATGCACAGAATCAGAAATTTACACTGAGCGGTTTCGTTTCCGACTCAGCCAATGGCGAAATGCTCATTGGCGCATCCATTTATGTAAAAGGCACCAGCACCGGCGTGGCTGCCAACGTATATGGCTTTTACTCGCTTACACTGCCGCAGGGGGATTATGTGCTGGTGTGCAACTACATCGGCTACCGGCAAAAGCAAATCAACGTTACGCTCAAGGCCGATGTGACGCTGAATGTAACCATGAGTAATTCAGAGGCCGGCACCACCATGAAAGAAGTGGTAATTACTGCCGACCGCAATCAGGAACAGGTTACCAATACACAAACAAGCGCCATAAGTATTCCGGTTGATCAGGTGCGTACGCTACCCACCATTGGCGGTGAAACCGATATTATTAAGGTAATGCAGCTTATGCCCGGCGTAAAACGCGGTGGCGAAGGGCAGAACGCCATGTTTGTGCGTGGTGGTCAGGGCGATGATAACCTGATTCTGCTTGATGAAGCAGTGGTATATAACGTTTCTCACCTGTTTGGGTTTTTCTCCGTATTCAATAATGATGCGCTGAAAGACGTAACCATGATTAAAGGCGGGTTTCCGGCACAATACGGCGGCCGCATGTCGTCGGTAATGGATATCCGCATGAAGGATGGTGATTTTCAGCACTTCCGTGCCGATGGCGGCATTGGTATTCTTTCTTCACATCTTACCCTGCAAGGGCCTATTATTAAAGGTAAATCGTCGTTTCTCCTTTCAGGGCGCCGGTCGTATATCGACAGGATGTTTAAGCTGGTGAATGGGGGACAAAATGTATTGCCTTACTATTTCTATGATGCCAATCTGAAACTGAATTATACCATTTCCGACAAAGACCGCATTTTCCTGAGCGGCTATATTGGCGACGATGTGCTGAACGGAAGTGCGGGCGGCGACAGCAGTTTGTTCGAAGGTGGTTTCCGGCTCGGCAATTTCACTTCCACACTGCGCTGGAACCATACCTACAACCCGAAGCTCTTTTCAAACATCTCGTTCATTCACACCCGCTTCCGGTACGATGTGGAAGCGGCCATTCCCGGCAACAGCTTTCTGGTACAGTCGCGCATTGCTGATTTGGGGGTGAAAGCCGATTACAATTATTACCGCGGACCCGGACAAACACTGCGTTACGGTGCGTCTTACACCAATCACCTTTTCCGTCCGAACGTGGTAAACACTTCGGGTCAGATTGCGGATTACCTGCAATCGCGCGAGGGTAAAAAGGTATATACACACGAATTAGGACTTTATGCCAACTACGAAACCGAACTTGATTCGGCGTGGAAAGTAAACGGCGGTGTTCGTCTTTCTACGCTCGTAACCACCGACAAGGTGTTTTTCCACCCCGAACCACGCGCTTCGGCCACCTGGCTCTTTCATAAAAAACAGTCGCTCAAGTTCAGTTACGCCAAAATGGTGCAGTACCTGCATCTGGTGTCGAGCTCATCAGTGGCGCTGCCCACCGATTTGTGGTACCCGGTTACCTCGCGCACCAAGCCTCCTGTTGCGCATCAGGTGGCAGCAAGCTACAACTACAATTTCAGCAAACTCAAAACGCTTGTTACCGTTGAGGCGTATTACAAATGGATGCGCAATCTTATCGAGTACCGCGAAGGAGCTGTGCTTATCCTCAACGACAATTACGAAAACGAACTGGTAAGCGGCAAAGGCCGTGCATACGGTTTCGAGTTTTTTGCACAGCGCACCGAAGGCAAACTCACCGGCTGGATCGGCTACACACTTTCGTGGTCCACACGCCAGTTTGATGAGCTGAACAACGGCAAGGAATTCTTCGCCAAGTTCGACCGGCGCCACGATTTTTCAATAGTGGGTATGTGGCAGATCAGTAAGCGTGTGTCGTTTTCGGCGGTTTGGGTATATAGCACCGGGCAGCGTTTTACGCCCATTACCGGTAATTTCTTTATGCCTAACTCGGCGCTTACTTCGGTTGATGCGCTGCCTATTTATGCCGAGCGTAACTCGCTTCAGCTGCCTGCCGCGCATCGTCTCGATTTCAATTTTGTAATCAAATCGCGCCTCGATCGTAAATGGCTTATCTGGACCGGCGAATGGATTCTGGGTGCTTACAACACCTACAACCGCGCCCAGCCCTACAGAGTAGATGTTGTTCCTTCCGAAAGCGGCGGCTATAAATATCAGGCCAGAGGGCTTTTCGGTTTCATTCCTTCCATTGCTTACAATTTCCGCTTCTAACGTCATGAAAAATATTAGTCTTTATATCTCCGCACTGCTTGCATTTGTGTTTGCCACAAGCTGCCGTCCTGAACCCATCGACATTGAAATAGCACAGGCGCCGGTTAAACTGGTAGTTACCTCGCAGGTTGTGCCGGGGCAGATTATGGTTGTGGGTCTTACCCGCAGTTTCAGCGCACTCAGTACCGGCGGCAACGCCGATACCATCAGCGATAATTTCCTTGATTCGGTGCTGGTTGAAAATGCGATCGTGACTGTTGATCATCCCGGCGGCACCGATACACTTTACATGATTACGCCCGGTATTTATGCCAGCATCAATGTACTGCTCAGTAATTACGGCACCTATACACTGCGCGCACGTGATGTGGTGATGAATCTCGAAATTACTTCCACCACGCAACTCATGCCGCAAGTGGTACCCGATTCTGTAGCCCCTTATTTCGAGTATCTCTCAAACGACACAAATTTGTTTGTGCATTACGAACTCACCGACATTCCCGGCGAACAAAATTTTTACGTCGTAAATTTCTATCGCAACAACAACGATACCGGTGCCAGCCTCGACCCCAATACGTATTTCGCAGCGGGGCAAAACAAACTCACTTCCTTTGACCTTATCACGGATACCGATTTCGACCAGAACGGCCGCCTTGTGCGCAACCGCGAAATAACGGATGTAGGGTACTACGATACGATTGCGGTTACCGTGTCGCACATCAGTAAAGGATACTATGAGTTTCTTTCGGCTTACAAACGTTCGGGCTCATTAATCAATCAGCTCACCGGCGAACCGATTAATTTCCCCACAAATGTGCAGGGAGGCTATGGGTATTTCAATGCACATATTCCTACGGTGCGTATTTTTGAGTTGCCTGATTATCATTAATCTGCTGACATGAAATTATTATTCACCTTACTATTTCTGATTTTCTTTGCCTGTGCAATTGGTATCATATCGATTTCTGTGTACACCATAGACAGCCCATCTAATGTATCATCATCGCAGGCACAGGTGCTGGGAAACATAGCACTAAGTCTTGGCCTGATTGCCTCACTTTCCTTAGCTGGAATGATTTATGTGTTTTTCAGAGCAGCGAAATTATAGATAGATTGTCGCAATAAAAAAACTAAATAGATGAATCGTTTTATAGGAATCCTTGCCCTGATATTTTTAGTCTGTAAATTTTTCATCCTGATTTTGTTTGCACAGTATATTGATAAACCAGGCCTAAGTACCGATGTAGTTTCAGCAACAATTCATTCAATAGGATTGCTTGGATGCACTATTGTGGCTTGCATTACCTATATTCTTGTAAAGTACAAGGATAAATAGTTACAGACTAACGGCCTCCGACCATTGCAGCGGCTGTGGTAAATTATCGCTGCAAAATTCGAGGTGAATGACGCGGCGCTGTCGTCCCTAGCTGCGGGCTGATGAATGCAGCAGCAACGGATGCATAAGCATAACGCCACCCTTGGGTACATTGCAGCAAACGGCATTGCGGTAAAAGTCATTGCCGGTTTGTTCGGGCCTGTATTCCCCATTCAGGTGTGAGCCGGGAATTACTTTCAATGCTCCGTTTTCTGCATCGCAGTCGTCAAGATGAATGCGAATAGTAAGAATGCGACTGAGTAAAGATGCCGGAGCTTTTGCGGTGATCTGTCCTTCCTTTTCGGCCCAGCCGGTAAAGCCGGGTGTTTCGTGCCGCTCGGTCAAATTCACCGTTAAGTCCTGATGCCAGGGTACAATCCAGTTTGCACCGTCAGGCTTATTGAAGTAAATGGAACGAATAACTTTTACATCGTCTTTAAAGTAATCTTGTGCCAGTGATGCAATGCCCGCTTCAATAAGTACGGGCTTTAGTGCAGGAACTGTATGTAGTAATTTGCGAATTGCAAATACTTGCTGCACGCCGCGAACGGATGAATTGTAAACTGGTTGGCAAGGAATACAGGCCGCCAGTGCATTGGTGAGCGGTTCGCTTACGCACGGGTTGATAATAGCAAAACCGGCGTTTTTAAATGCACTGAAATGTGTTTGCATGGATTATGCCCACATGCTGCGGAGTTCTTTCAGAAAAGCCAGAATGCGCTTGCGGAAAAAGATAAAGAGTAGCACATACGGCACCGCCATGAGATACAGAATCCCGTTATTGAGACCTCCGGCCACATTATTGCCATTGCCATCGGTTCCGGTTTCGGCTGCGGCTTTGCAGGCCGAGCAACCCTGTGCATACATTTCGGTATCGGCAAACAGCATCGCGCACAACACCAACACAACTACTACAAGCGGCTTACTGATTTTCATGGCTTTTGTTTTGAGTTACAAATTTACGGCTTAAGCGTAATATGGCGAAATCATCAGATAAACAACAACTCCGCTCACACTCACAAAAAACCAGATGGGCCAGGTAATGCGTGCCAGTTTTTTATGACGCGGATATTCAGCCACCATTGCACGGTATGCGGTAAAAAGGATGAACGGCAGAATAATGGCAGCCAGAAAAATATGCAGCATAAGCAAAATGAAGTAAAATATGCGAATGCCCCCGGCAGCCAGCTTTTCATCATCGCTCAGCATACCATCATGGTCAATGTCGCCATAGCGTGTATCGCCGCTGAGTAAGTGGTGTGCAATGTAGGAAACCAAAAAAAGTATGGAAAGCACCATGGCGGCCATCATTGTTTTTTTGTGCAGCACGTATTTCCCTTTCATAACCGCCCACAATGCAAATAGCAGCAAAATTGCTACAAGCGTGTTGATTGCTGCATTGATGCGTGCAAAAATGTGTACATCAAAACCCAGGTCAATCTCCAGCTTGATGCGGCTGAGACTGGTAACTACGGCAAATACTACAAAAGAAAAAATGCCAATCAGCCACCAGGCTTTTTTATCGTTTTTGGTAATGGAAGGTTGTGGTAACATGGTGCTTTACTTTTCTTCGAGCAATAATTTTATGTCTTGAATCAGGCTGTCAACCGCCAGTGAATCGGTGCCGTTGTAATAGCCTCTGATGATGAGATTCCTGTCAACCAGCACAATCTGTTCGCTGTGAATGAAGTCTTCCTGGCCACCGTCGCCGGGCACCACATCGGGCAAAATGAAGCCGTTGCGGATTTGTCCGTACAAGGCTTTTTTCTCGCCGGTGAGGAATGTCCATTTCTTTTCATCAGCACCATAGCGGGCGGCGTAAGCTTTCAACGCAACCGGGTTGTCTGTTTCCGGATCTACCGTATATGAAACAAGTTTGAGATCGGGATTGTTTTTGTAGGCGTCGTGAATTCGGCTCATTCCATTGGAAACAATGGGGCAGATGCCTTCGCAGGTGGAAAAGAAAAAGCTGTTTACACTCACTTTCCCGCGCTCTTCCTCGTGTGAGTATGTGTGTCCGTCCTGCGCGGTAAATTTTTCGAGCGGAATGGTATGATACTTTACTACAGTATCGCTGCCGGTAATGGTGGTGTCTTGCGGGAAGTATTTCATGAGCCGGGTTAAACCGGTATTTCTCATGTCCACTTCGCCGGCAATGATTGAATCGGCCGGAACAGGCTTTGGATTTCCGCTGCAGCCGAGCAGAAAAGCAGTTGTTAACGCGAGAAAAAAGTAATTCATTATTTACGGCGTTGCTCAATGACTTGCCCTTCAAGCGTTTCAAGGGCTTCGTCGTGAAAGGTAACATGGCTGATGTCTTCGCGCAGGCGTTTCAGTTCGGCGGCATTGCGCATGTTGTAATAACCGCGTATTCGGCCCGAACGGTCAATCAGCACAAAGTCGCTTTTATTGAACCACGGCTGTTTGGCAAGGCCGGGCGTTTCAATGAAGAAATGCTTGTCGCGCAGGGTATCGTATGTGGCTGGCAGCAATGCGCCAACCTGTACCGAATCCCACTCAATGCTTTTTGCATTAATGGCAAAGTCGGCAGCAGCTTTGTGTCCAAGCGAATCGCCTTTTTCGAGAAACAGAAAACGGGCTGTGCCCCATTTGCCTTTATTCACTCTCAGATCCTGCACGAGGTGCAGAAAAAGTTTGCTCACCGAATCACGCTCTACAAATGCGGCAATGTACAGGCTCCCTCTCAGATCGTTTCCCGAAAACAAACGGCCCTCAGCATCTGTGAAGCTGAAGGCCGGAAGATGATAGTAGCTGGTGTCGGTTTTTGTACCGCCTGTTTTGGTTTTCACGAGAATAGGTGTTCTCGGTCCAAACACGGGTGCCGGCATTACTTTAGGCACTCCCAGCGAAAAAATCAAATAGATTGTAATGGGGAGAAAGAGAACTGCGGAAAGAATCAGTCCTTTTTTCATTGGTTAATGTTTCTCGCCTCCTTCGTGTTTTGCCGGTGCTGCATGTTCGGTGGGTTGTGCACTGCCTCCGTCAAGACGATTGTCTTGCGAATAGGTGCCTTCGCCGGCCACAAGCATTACGATGAGATACAAAATGAAGAAAATGAAGGGAACAAGAATTACCCATTTCGTCCACTTTGCTTCTTCGCCCAAGTGCATAAACACCATTACAATGTAAGCTGCTTTTACCACGGTAAGGCCAATGAAAATGATTTTAAGCATCAGCGGTCCGAGTGCTTCCTGCGCATACAAACCAATCAATACTTCCACAATGGTTACTAGGAGCAGCAGCCAGAATACATTCCAGAGCTTACGACGCACTTTCTTACCTGCGGCATCATCATGATGAGCCATCGTTTCGTAAGGTGCCTGATAATCGTTGAATTCCATATCCGTTTTATTATGCGGTTATATCTTTATTCGATTGAGCATGTAATTAGAGCAGGTAGAAGAAGGTGAATACGAATACCCACACCAAATCTACAAAGTGCCAGTACAAACCTACTTTTTCTACCATTTCATAATGACCGCGGCGGTGCATTACACCCTGAAGCGCCATGATGAAAATTACAAGGTTAATCATCACACCGGAGAATACGTGGAAACCGTGGAAACCGGTAATGAAGAAGAAGAAGTCGGCAAACAGTGTATGACCGTATTCGTTGTGCTTGAGGTTAGCTCCGTAGAACTTTTCACCCTTAGCCATAATCTCGGCCGATTTTGCTTCTGTAAGAACGTTGCCGTGCAGTTTGAGCAGTTTGGTGTTTGGCTCGTGCGTGATATGATCAACCGGATACGTATAGATTTCCTGATTGTACAAAATGGCACCATGCTCTGAACCTTTAATGAAGTTGTACCATTCCCATGCCTGCGAACCCACAAACATGAAGCCGCCTACGATAGTTGCAGCCATCCAGATAAGCACCTGGCGTTTGTTGTTGCGGTGGCCGGCTTCTACGGCAAGTACCATAGTTACCGAGCTCATGATAAGAATGAAGGTCATTAAACCTACATACATGAGCGGGAGGTGAACACCGTGGAGGAACGGGAAGTGATGGAACACATCGCCGGGCACGGGCCACTCGCCAAAGAACTTGTAACGGTTAAAACCGTAGGCACAAAGGAAACCTGAGAAGGTGAGCGCATCGGAGATAAGGAAAAACCACATGAAGAGTTTACCGTAGCTCGCGCGGAGGGGAGAAACCCCGCCTCCGTCCCAGTGTTGGTATTGTTTCAGATCAGCAGCAGCGCCTGCCATAGTGAATGTGGGTATTAGTGGTTGAAATTATGCGGTTGCAAGTTTACTTAAAAAATGTCAAAAACAGGAATAAATAGATCCACAAACCGTCGAGGAAATGCCAGTAAGTGGAACAAAGTACTACTCCGTGTGTATTTGACGAGTTGTAAGCGCCCATTCCGCCTTTTATAGTGGTGATTATCAGTGCGATAATTCCGCCGGCAAGGTGAAGCAGGTGAAGTCCGGAGAAAAGATACAGAAACGAACCTGAAATCAGTGCAGGTTGTTTATCGGGCGAAACAAAGAAAATTCCATTGTTGGTGAGCTCCTGCCAGCCCAGAAATTGGGTGTAACAAAAAGCCAGACCCAGCAAAAGGGTGGTTGACATGAGTGTAACTCCCAGTTGTTTTTTATTTTTTTTGAAGGCCCAGAGGGCAAAGTTTATGGTAAGGCTGCTGATGAGGATAACAGCTGTGCTCACTTTAAACACATCAGGCATAACCAGACTGTACCATTCACCGCCATCGCGGCGCACTACGTAGGCACTGGTGAGTCCTGCAAAAATCATTACAATGCTGAAAATACCCAGCGCAAGCAATCCGCGCTGG